>JBAZOJ010000231.1:0-5568 GCA_041648755.1 Candidatus Brocadiia bacterium | reverse complement strand
GTGCGAAGTCCGTTTCAGGCTCAGGTGTCGCGGTTGGGGAAGGGGACGGAATCGATATTGGCGGCGAAGTCCTGGGAGTGGGGGTTGGCCCGCTGACCAACTCCTTGCCGCCCATAAACCAGAACCCAACCAGAGCTATGACGAAACAGAGGAGGGCAAAACCGATCGGCCCAGCATACGATGTAGTCCTGACTCGATCAGATATTCGGGGCTCGCGCTCGGACAATGGGACTGCGAGGCCGCGGTTAAGGAAGGTCGGGATTTGGTCCGGGTGTTGGGGACGGTCTCCGGGCGAGAGTTGGGTTGTCCAACGCACAAATCGGGCGAGGGCAGGGTGAACATCGGGAACGACATCAGTAGGATTCGGGAAATCCCCCGATAGATGAGCGTCAAGCACTTCTTCTTTTGGCTTTTCCTCGAACGGAGGAATTCCGGTCAGAAGGTGATAGGCGGTTGCTCCCAGAGAGTAGATGTCAGAACGGATGTCAGCTATGCCTGTAAGGATCACTTCGGGACTGATGTATCGATATGTCCCGAAAAGCCGTGTAGAGCGATCGAATCTGCGCTTCGCCAGTCCCAGATCGGCAAGTTTCACGGCTCCACCGACATCAACCATGATGTTGGCCGGCTTGACGTCTCCGTGGACTATCGCCTTCAATTCCGCATAGGATAAGGCTGCAGATATCTCGGTCAGGATCCGGGCGACAGCCAGAGAAGGCATTCGTCCGCCAGAATCGAGTACCTGCTGGAGGTTCCGTCCCTCGACAAGCTCCATTGCGATGAAGAGGTTGTCTCCGAATTGTCCGGCTTCGTATACCTTGACGATGTTCCTGTGTGAAAGCTCGGCTGCCAGTCGGGCTTCATTAAGGAATCTGGAGCGATACTCCTCGTCCGCCATTCTGTCGGGTTTCAGGATTTTGATTGCGACCGGGCGTTGCAGAGAGACCTGCTCGGCGCGGTAGACCACTCCCATTCCACCAACACCGATCAGCGAGATAATTCGATAACCGCCGATCTCTGTGCCTTCAGGGAGAATCGGGGCATCATCCTCCGGCTTCGGCGCACCACGAACCGAACGCCTGTAGCGCTCGTAGTAGGCTTTCATCTCAGATGCGTTGGAGAGGCCTTTTGCCTCAAGAAGGTACGGCAGAGAGACTTTACGGTCAGTGCTCTGGCGCTTCAGATCGGCAATTTCTTCAGAAGAGAACCGACCCTCAGCGACGAGGAACGCTGCGAGCCAATCGCCGAAGTTTCCTGCTATGTCGCTCATTTCACCTGATCAACAGGTCTCGCACTTCCTCGTACTTGCGGATCGTTCGTTGAATGACATTCCCGGGCAAGTGTGGTGGCGGACTTGCCTTGTCCCAGGAAATGGTCTCGAGGTAGTCTCTGACGATCTGCTTGTCGAAGGAGGGCTGCGCCTTGCCCGGTGCGTAGGATGACTGAGGCCAGAAGCGGGAAGAGTCGGGAGTAAGAATCTCGTCTATCAGAATAATGGTTCCATCCGGAAGTTTGCCGAACTCGAATTTCGTGTCAGCGATGATGATGCCACGCGAAAGCGCGTAAGTGGCTGCTTTAGCGTAGATGCGAAGGGAAGCATTTCTCACGAATTCCATCGTTTGAATGCCAACCCGGGCAGCGGCTTCATCGAACGAGACATTAATGTCGTGTCCGGATTCCTCCTTTGTGGCAGGAGTGAAGATTGGCTGTGGCAGGCGATCAGAGTCTCGGAGCCCACCGGGCAGTTCGATGCCGCAGACACGCCCGCTATTCTTATACTCTTTCCACCCGGAGCCCGCGAGGTATCCCCGGACGACGCATTCTATCGGGATGACCGATGTTCGATGAACCAGCATTGAGCGGCCGGAGAGATAGTCAGAGTGGCGACGCACTGCCTCCGGCATTTCGTCGACATTCGAAGATATCAAGTGGTGCCTGACCTCAGGGCCGAGAAGACCGAACCAGAACAGCGACAGACTCGTGAGTACTTTCCCCTTGCCAATTATCTCGTCGGGGAGCACCCAGTCGAAGGCAGAAATCCGGTCGGAGGCAACAATAAGGAGGTCTGCGCCGACTTCGTAAATGTCGCGCACTTTGCCGGAGCGAAGATGGGTAAGTCCCGACAAGGCCATAGGGCTCCTAATTGCCTTTTGTCATGAGTTTTACGCTGAAGAACACCTTGTCCTTTGGAGCGTCGCCACCAGGGGTGACCTCCAGGCGGGAAAGTTTCTCCACGATATCAAGACCCTCAATTACTTCGGCGAAGACAGCGTATGAGCCATCAAACTGCAGATTGTCGGCAAGGTTGATAAAATACTGGCACGTGGCCGTATCCGGACCGCGGTTGGCCATTGAAACGGTTCCCCTCAAGTTGGACAACTTGTTCTTTTCATTGGCAATCGTAGGAGGTTCAGCCTGTCCGTTGGTGGAAGGGTCGCCGAACTGAACAATGAAATCTCGAACCACCCGATGGACGTACATCCCGTCGTAGAAGCCTTTGCGGGCCAGGCCAACGAAATTAGCGACCGTGAGAGGAGATTGATCGGCGTAGAATCTAATCTTGATGTCGCCCAAGTCGGTGGCGATTACCGCGACGATCTTGGCATGCGGTGTGTTCTCGGCTGCAGGAACAAGGTTCGTGCCCGGGTCATTTTTCTGCCAGGGCGGAACGATGTTGCCGAGGTTTTTCACCACGATGCTGGTGATGACAACATCCTTGATCGGCCTGTTGCTCTGAGGTTCCGTCGCGACGCGGCCTATGGCAGCAAGCACTTCAAGTCCCTCGAAAACCTGGCCGAACACGGTGTACTTTCCGTCCAGGTCGGGCTGGTTGGACAGGCAAATATAGAACTGCGAAGAGGAGTTTATGGGCTGTTCTTCCTGTGACTTTGCCGCTGCCAGTGCGCCCAATACATGCTTGAGGTCAGATGGTTCCTCGCGGATCCTGTATGGGGGCTCTTCGACTTCGGGATTATCGGGCTCGGGGTCGCCAGTCTGAATGACGAAATCTCTGATTACCCGATGCCAGATCAGCCCGTCGTAAAAGTGCTTCTGTGCCAGTTCGATGAAATTGGCCACAAGCTTGGGTGCTTTGTCGGGATAGAAGTACACGGAGAACTTGCCGTAGCCTTCGGTTGTGACTTCGGCGACAATCACGCCCTTGTCGGCGAGGGAAATCATCGGAGGCAACATCGCCGGGGCCGCAAATGGCTCAGCGGTCTCGGCTACCTTAACGTCCAGGATCTTGATTTCCTCATCAGGGAAGTAGGGCTGTTTGGGATCCTTGCCTACCGGGGAATTTCCAATGGCGTCGAGGACTTCCATGCCCTTCACCACATGTCCGAAGACGGTGAAGCTGCGATCCAACTTGTGGTAATCAACCAGCATTACGAAGAACTGAGCAGCGTGGCTCAGTTCCTTCTGCGTGACATCGCGCGCCATAGCTACGGCGCCGCGAACATGAGGATGTGCGTTGAACTCGTTGTTAAGAGAGTAACCCGGATCACCCGTTCCATCTCTGTTGGTTGCGCCCATTTGGACAATGAAGTCCTTGATGACTCTATGGACAAAGGCATCCTTGTAGTAGCCAATTCGGCACAGGCGAATGAAATTCTGAACTGTTACCGGGGCCTCGCGCGGATACAAGCGAATAGTGAACGACCCAGCCGACGTAGTCACGGTTATCTCGGCCTTTTCGAGGGCAGCAACTTCCGGATTGACGGGCTGGTCGGGTATGACGGGAAGCGGGCCTTCCTTCCCATTGACAGGTGGATTGACGGGTGGGTTTGCTTTTTCCAGGAGATCCTTGCTCATGTTCCGGCAGGCGTTGGGCAGGTCTCCCGCTTTCAAGATATTCGTCGGGGTGGCTTCGGCCACTTGCTTGCCTGTGATGACATCGAACAGAATCATCTTGACGTTGAGCGACTTATCAGCGGCTTTCTCGATTACGCCCATGAGAAGAAAGGATACGCCAATTTCCTTAAGAGAGGCAACGGCTTTGCCGTCGGTGAAAAGAGCTTCCTGATTCAGAGCCTTCTTCGTGAGGAAGCCCAAGAGATCATCGCGCGTAAGCACACGGTATTTTTGCTCAAGCGTTGGCATCACCATGGACGCCGCAAGAATACCCATCTCGTCATCGTCAATCTTACCGGGCGGCAGAAGCCGAAAATCCGGAACGGCGATCACGGGTTTCTGATCGACTTGTTCTGCCCTGGCAAAGGACAATATGGCGGAGCATAGAACGAGGAACACCGCGATGCGGCGTATCATAAGCACCTCCAAAGAATGTTAACGGCGAGGGGCTTTACGTTTGACTGAACCGGCGAGACCTTGATCCTCGAATGCGGCAAGAGCATCTTCGGCCTCTTCTCTTGAGACGTTCTTCAGAACGATTATCGGGGAACGACGCAACATTGAGTTTGCCTCGCGGTCATTTACCCCGGCAACGTCCATGATAATTTCGGCTGCAGCTTTCTCATCGCGTCTCTCAACCGGCTCGAGGAAAAGTGCGTACTCTCCGGTCCCGCCAGCTTTCTTGGCAGGCATCGGACGTGCTGGCCGTGGTCCGGAAGCAGGAGGTCCCTTCTTTACAGGGCGAGCGCCGGAGGCATCGGGTCTTCCCGATGTCGCTGGACGTGTCGGCCTGTTAGGAACGTATTCCTCCAAGTCTTCGGGCTTGAGCTCCTCGATTTCCTCAAAATCCTCGATGGGCTCGGGTTCGACCGATTCAACGGGCTCGGCTTCGACCGGCTCGGCCTCTTCGATCGGTTCCGGTTCAAGGATGACATCTTTCAGTGGAATTTCGGTGATATCGACTGCCCTGGTCGGGATATCATCCGGAGTGATGGCCCTTTGGTGAACAGGAGGAGGCGGAGGGGTAATTGCGCGTGTCGGCTGTTCAGGCTGTGCGGACTGGGCCGGCTGAGGAGACTGCAGCGGCTGTACGGGTATAACGTAGATCATCTTGCCACAGTGGGGGCAGGCAAACGTATTCTGCTCGGCCATTTTTCCTCCTGATGCTGTTCCGGGCGAATATACGTGCAGGATTGGCAAAATCAAGTCAAAACAGCGTTATCGCTGCGTCAAACGCGCGATCGTGAAGTCGTCGAGACCAAGGGCAGGAGTCAGTCCGACTCCTATGGTTCCGGTCGATACGGCAGGCAGTTCCACAGGCTTCATCATCCGTCTGCCGTTCACGTCGACCCAGAACACATCCGCATAGTGGAAGATCTCAATTCTGTCCATCGCTCCGGCTCCCCGGATCGAGGATGTCAGCAGTATTGTGTCGTATCGAAGCACTGACAGCCCTATGGTTCCGCCGCTCCTTTGGAAATGGAAACTGAGACCTGAGTTTACTTCATCTTCCTTCTCGCCGTCGAAGATCACTATGATCTTCTCCTCGAAGTCTCCTTCCGGCCAGCGTCTGACATTCATCGTCACGACGTAAGGCTGCGAGGGTGAAGGCTTTGCCATCCAGAAAAGCGCCACATTTGATCGCGGATCCTCGACCATCTTGACGATGTACTTGAATATCTGGGCTATCCCCTGCAGAGGGTGCAGGCACCCCTT
>JBAZOJ010000230.1:0-5590 GCA_041648755.1 Candidatus Brocadiia bacterium | reverse complement strand
GCGGGTCTCCATCCCAATCCCTTCGAAGGATCTTGCGACCGGTGGCGAATCCGTGGAAGACCGAATACCGCCCCTGTTGCTTCTCAACAGCTTTTCGTCCCCGTCCGGTGATCTCCTCGAAAAGGCATTCAGAAGCTGTGCATACAATGTCGTCTCCATCTCCGGGTTCCTTGCGACAAAAGCCGCAGCATTGCGGCATAATCCTCACATAGTCGTCAGCGATATCTACTGGCCTGAGGATGGCTGCTTCAAGCTGCTTCACTCACTTCGGCCAAGGCTGCAGTCAACCGATCTTCGGTTCGCGGTAAACTGCTTCTTCCAACTCAAGAACGGCTCGCTCTATTGGTTTGATGGCTTCCTGCCAACACCATTGTCTCTTGACGTGATCCGTGCAGTGCTGAAACCCGTCACAGTGGGAAAATCTGTTCTGCTGCTGAACTGCGAGGATGAAGTCAATCAGATGCTTGCCGAGCTCTGCGCAAGCAATGGAGTGGATGTCTCCGTCGCGGATTCGAACGCCGAAGAACTCCCACTATCTGCGGGTCAACTCGATCTGGTGCTTTTCGACGTCTCTCACGGACATCGCAAGCTCCTCTCCTTGCTGGAGGATTGTCTGGCTTCGGGTCAGTCTGCTCTTCCGCGAATCATCGCTCTTTCCTCCGAGGCGCAGCCTGTGGATCGCGATGACGTCATCATCCTGAAGGGGTCTGGAAGAACAGCCATCCCGGCAAAAAACCTGAAGGCTTCGTTGTCTCTTCAGCTTGCCGCTTCGCCAAGGGAGCAACTGCCCCGACGGAAAAAAAGTGGGGCTCGCAGTATCCTCGTAATTGATGACGAAGAGGAAATCCTCGAACTGATCAAGCTGATCTTGGAGCCAACCGGCTGGGAAGTCCATACACTTGCGAGCGGAGTAGGCGCTGTAGAAACCGTGCATCGCCGCAAGCCTGATATTGTGCTGCTGGATATCGCCATGCCTGGCATGGACGGCTTGGAGGTCCTTTCAAGCCTTAATGCACAGCCTGAGAGCTCGCGCGCTCCAGTGGTAATCCTCTCTGCTCGAACCGACGAAGAGACGGTCTTGCGGGCAAGAAAGGCCGGTGCTCGGTTCTACCTGTCCAAGCCCTTCCGCAACGCGGATCTGCTGAAAATCATTGAGGAAGCCTTGAACTGACCCCCAGGATCCGGAATAAAAAAGGCGTCCGGAACCGGACGCCTTTTTTTGCCCTCGTGGATCAGCTATTTATTGCCGTAGTCCGGCGAGACATAAGGACCGGAGTTGTTGCCAGGATTCGCTTCCGAGTTCTCTCCGGGATTTCGGAACAATGTGAATTCCGGCGGAGTGACTGTGGTTGAGATCTGCATTACGTCTCCGTCCGCGGACCGCTCAAAGAACTCCATCGCGTTGAGCACCTCCGGAGGAGGCACCTCAAACGCATTTCGCGCTTCACTGATGACAAGCAGCATCACCTGGCGTGACGGCTCTTTCTCCAGGAATGATTGCCACATCGAGTCAAGGAGCTTGTTGAGCTTCCGATCAGTGATCTTGCCCGCTCCATAGCCCGCGACTACAACCTTCATCGCAGTGTCATATTTCTCGAGTGCCACTGGCGTGAGGTATTTTGCCAGGAAACTCCTGCTGTCGACATACCTGGAGTTAAATGCCAGGGACAGCCCGGCCACGGCATCTTTGCGTGACTGAATTGCCACAATCGTGAACAAGAGCGCGACGATCGCGATGACGATCCCGCCGATGCCGATACCTCCAAGAATCATCAGAGCCGGGTCGGTGCGCTTGGGCGGTTGTACCGGCCTTTGTCCGAAATTGGAACTCGGAGTGCTAAACTCAATCTGCGGCGATCGGATGTACTGTATCTTCGCCATATCTTCTCCTATTGCCCTGCACTTGATGCAGGTGCATTCCGGTCAAGACCGAGGAAGGCGGAAAGCCTCAGAAAAACCAGGAAGTTCCCCACCGGAGACAGGGTGAACCCGTCAACCGTAAGTCGCGCGGGCCGAACCTTCGGGGCCGTTTCCTGCAAGTAGAAAAACAGGTCACAGTAAGAGATCGCCTGAGTGTTGGCCATCTCCTTCAGTGCTCTGTTGAAATCAGCCGTCGCCGCATTCAGCGAGTAACCCGGATCCTCTGAAAGTGGAAGCGAGGAGCAAAGAACGATTCTCTCCTTGGAAAGAGACGACAGAGCCACAGAAATCGCCTCATGCACATGAGTGACCCATTGCTCCCACTTGGGGCGGACTTCAAAGAGAAAGTCCGCCGAACCGGGAATGATCACGAGCAATTCCGGCGCAAGCGTAAGTACGTCGCGCTGGATTCTCTTTGCGTAGCCGGAAAGGCGCTCTCCAGCAAAGGGAACCCGAAACATCCTCAGTTTCGGCGAGACCTGAGACAGGTTAGCATGAGCCTCGAGCAGCGCGGGAAAGCCCTCGCGCGCGGCGAGATTCACGTCTCCACAGAACACGACCCGCTTTTCCGCAATTGTCTCAGACATTCAGCTCCCGCGAAACTTCACGTACCGAATTATAGGCTATCGCTATAAGACTGTCAAGAAAGGGCTTCTCAACACACAGTGGAGGCATCAAGACAATCACATCTCCAAGCGGCCTCAGAATAGCCCCTTTCTCACGCGCGCTAAGCACAACCTTGTGGCCGATTCGATGCGACGGATCAAACGCAATGCGGCTGCTCCGGTCAGTTACAAGCTCAATTCCGGCCATCAGCCCGAGTTGGCGCACGTTCCCTACTATGTCGAGTTCCTCAAACCGCTTCAGACCTTCTGCAAGCACCTTTGTCGCCGTTCGAATCCCCGCCATAGTCTCCGGACGCCGAAAAATCGCCAGATTCGCTCTTGCGGCTGCTGCGGAAAGTTGGTTTCCTGTATATGAATGGCCATGGTAGAACGCGCGAGCCTCGTCTATATCGCCCAGAAAGCCCTGGTAGACCTCTTCGCTTGTAAGTGTCGCTGAAAGTGGAAGATACCCTCCGGTAATCCCCTTGCCCAGACACATCAAATCCGGACTGACTCCTTCGCCCTCGCAGGAGAATAACCCGCCTGTCCTCCCAAAACCGGTCGCTACTTCGTCGGCAATGAGCAGGACACCGCATTTCTTGCACAGATCCGCCATCAAGCGAAGATACCCCGGTGGGTGAACGATCATTCCCGCGGCGCCCTGAATTCTGGGCTCAATGACAGCAGCAGCAAGCTCGTCGCCCGACTCGGCGAATGCTTTCTCCAGAGCGGCAAAGCACTCTCGTCCGCAAGACTCAATGCCGGTCATTCCATACGGGCAATGATAGCAGAAGGGCGCCGGAACTCTGACAACCTGAAACAGCAAGGGCTCAAAGATCGCGTGGAATGTCGCAATGCCTCCCAGAGAAACCGCGCCAATGGTGTCTCCATGATACGCATCGCCAAGTGCCAGGAACGATTTCCGCGAACTCCGGCCATTTTGCCGACAATACTGAAAGGCCATTTTCAAGGCAATCTCGACCGCTTCAGCCCCGGAGTCGGAGAAGAACACTCGGCTCAGGCCGGAAGGCGCGATCGCGCAAAGCTCTTCCGCGAGTAATGAAGCCGGGACATTGCTGAGACCCAGAAAGGTGGAATGCGCGATGCTCGCGAGTTGTCCCCGCACGGCATCATCGATCTCGGGGTTCCGGTGTCCATGTGCATTCACCCAGAGACTTGATACGCCGTCGAGATATTTTCTGCCTTCAGTGTCGATCAAGTACGGCCCGTCTCCGCGCTCGATCACGATGATCTCTGCCTCATCCCAATACCTATGCTGCGTAAATGGGTGCCAGACATGCTTCAGATCGGCATCCTTGCACCTGCGTGTCAGGTCTTTCATCAACAGGAGTCCCCATGCTTCTCGTACTCGGTGATCTTGTCAACGCGCCTCGAGTGGCGGCCCCCTTCAGGTTGCGTGGAGATGAAGACTCGAAGCATGTCAATGGCCTGCGCAGGAGTGGTCCGGCTTCCTGAAAGGGAAATAACGTTAGCATGGTTGTGAAGTCTTGCAGAAGCAGCATCCTCAACCGTCAGGCACAGAGCAGCCCGTATGCCTTTGACCTTGTTCGCCGTGATTGTCATCCCGATTCCGGACTTGCATATCACTACGCCGAATTCAGCTTCGCCTCGGGCAACGGATTCCGCTGCCGCAAAACCGTAGTCAGGATAGTCACAGGCTTCGGTACTGTTTGTGCCGAAATCAATGACATCTATGCCCTTGCCCGCGCAGTAGTCCACTAACGCTTTCTTAATCTCAAAACCACCGTGATCGGCCGCAAATGCAATTTTCACGCCTTCACACCTTTCCTTGAGAGGAATCCTGACTCGTCATTCGTTGGTCAGAAATGGGATGCGCGTGGAAGGCAAAGCCCCTTCCCGAACAACGCGCACGATATCTCCTCTGACAGAGACAACAGTCGAAGAAAGCCCGTACCGGGAGCGCCCGCCATCGACCATTACGGCAGGAGCAACGAGAAGACCCGAAGCATCAACTTCGCCAATATCTCTGGCCGGAGGGTGCCCGGAAAGATTCGCGCTTGTCAGAACAATAGGAAACCGGGCGTTTCGGGCGACCAGCAGCGGGAACGGATGGGCGGGACAACGGAAACCCATTGTGCGGCCGTCGTGCTCGATTACCAGCGTCAGCGGCCCGGGAAAGAAGCGCCGGGCAATGATCATGGCTCGCGGCGGGGGATCGGGAATGAACTTCCTGATATCGTCCAACCCGGAAATCAAGTGAGCAAAATCGTTCTGCTCCGGCCTGCGCTTGCAGTTCGCAAGACGTTTGGTTGCGAGAGGAAAGTCGGCTCTGGCAGCGATCCCGTAAACGGTCTCAGTTGGGAGAATGACAAGGTTGCCTGCCTCAAGCGCAGCGATGACTGTCTCAAGAAGACCCGGAGTACCGACGGCGATAATCTCAGCCACGCTCACTGCTTCTCTCGCCGTCCGATGTCGGTGCGGAAATGAGCATCCTTGAAGGAAATCTGATTGACTCCTGAGTACGCCTTCGCTCTTGCTTCTGCCAGTGTGCTGCCAAGGCCGGTTACTCCAAGTACTCTGCCTCCGTTCGTGACCACATCTCCCATTCTCTTCCTCGTGCCTGAATGGAATACATGCACATCCGGACCGAGGTCAGTCCCAAGACCGGAAATTGGCTGCCCAACCTTGTATGGCCCCGGGTAGCCGCCTGAAGACATGATGACGCATACGGAGTATCTTGAGTCCCACTCAAGCTCCGTCTTCACCTCAGCCAGTTTCATGTCAGCGGCACTCTTCAGAATCGGCAGCAAGTCGAATTTCAATCGCGGAAGAACTGCCTGAGTTTCCGGATCGCCGAACCGGCAATTGAACTCCAGGACGTATGGACCACGGGATGTAATCATCAGCCCGGCGTACAGGAGACCTGAGAAAACCGAGCCTTCCTTCTGCAATGCGTGGACCGTCTGCACAAAGATGTTTCGTGTGATCTCGTCAAGCTGTTTGCTCGAAAGGCCGGACATCGGCGAATAGGCGCCCATGCCACCGGTGTTTGGACCCCTGTCGCCATCGAAAACTTGCTTGTG
>JBAZOJ010000229.1:0-5601 GCA_041648755.1 Candidatus Brocadiia bacterium | reverse complement strand
AGTTGTTGGGCAAGATTGCCGGTGAGGATGCAAAATCTCTGCATGGGAAAGCAGGCATTTCCGCGATGAAGGAGGTCTATTCTCGATTCAGAGAAGTGTTCGCCACGGCGGAGTTCGGGGAGTTGAAGGCCAAGGGTGGCCGCCTTCAGAGGGTGCTGTGGGCTTCCACGGGAACGAAGAACCCGGCCTACTCAGCGACGATTTACGTAGACAACCTCGTTGCACAAGACACAGTGAATACTGTTCCGCCCGCCACACTTGCGGAACTGCTGAAGAATTGCTCGACGGCTCTCGCATTCAGCGACAGCCCCGATTTCTCGGAGCTTTCCCGCCTCGAGGCTCTTGGAATAGATGTCAGGACTGTTTGCAGCGATCTGCAGGTGAAAGGCGTTGATTCCTTCATGAAGTCGTTTGATGAAGTCCTTGCCGTGATTGAGCGGAAACTCGTAACGATGAGGGCGTGATGCGGCGCTGTATTTCGGCCATGATCCTGTTTGCTGCGCTCATGGCAAACACTCTTGCTCAGCCGGTCGCGGAAGAGCCCCTCAATTCGGGTCTGTCTGCGTCCTTCCCCGACACCGTGTCCATCTTTCTTGAGATTCCATCTGTGGACGGAACGATGGCTGCAATTGGGAGTACGGCGCTCGGAAAGCTGCTTTCCGTCAAGGAAATGGCAGACTTGTTCCGCAACTCACAGGGGGGACTTCGTCCCCTTGCAGAACTCGTGGGCAAGTTCTCCCTGTCACACAAGTGGGGGATTGCAGTCGGCGTCGACCCAACCATGGGAGTCGTCGGAATGGTGCGCGTTGCCGACGGATCGGCCGAGGTCTTTCTCAAGGCTCTCCTTGCACTGGACCCTGACACTGCCGCCGAGGTGAAACCGATTCCCGGCGTTACGGGCATTTGGGGGCTCGGAGAAGCGAGAATTCTTGTCCGCGGTTCCGATATCTTCTTCGCGGGCACTGAGACCGCTCTTGCCCTCTTTACAGGACCACGCGATAAGAATGTTCCGTTGAGTGTCCTCCTGCGAGATATGGGCGCAAAGACGCCTGGAGGCTCGGGATTCCTGTTATACTGGGACTTCACCCGCAACTCCCTGAAGGATTTCCTGGATCCCTGGGAGTATTCAGGTGCCGATGTGCTGGGATTCACTTCCGCTGGCTCTGTGCTCTGGACAACCTCCATTGAGGCGGGGCGGGCGAAGGATCAGATTTGCCTGAAGCCAAAAGCCGGAGGCTGGAAAGGGCTGCTCTCCGTAATAGCAAACGGAACTCCAAAGCAATTTTCCGAACGTATCGGCAAGGATTCGCTGGCAGCTTTTCGATTGAGTTGCAGGCCTTCCGATGCATTTGCCCAGGCTGTTTCTATGCTTTCCGAAGAGCGACGACTTGCAGTGGAGAAAGCAATCGCCGGTTTCAATGGGGGGACGCTGGCCGGATCGCTGGATTCAGGCTATAGCGGGAATATTGAGGGCGCTATCCATATTCCACGGCTCAGCGTGATTCCGCATGCAGTTCTGTCTCTGGAGACCCGGGATGTTGAGAAGGCCAAGTTGTCCTTCGATTTCATCAATATGAATGTGCTGCCGACTTTTCCGCTCTCGACTGTTGCCGGAGGGCTCGAAATACACTACAGAAGCCCAATGACCAGTCTGTCTCTGAGTCCATGCTGTGCATTCATGAGTGATGCTCTCCTTTTCTCCGATACTCCAGCCTACCTGCGTTCTCTTGCGCGAACTCCTCCAAGTGTCTTTTCCCCAGCAGAGGGTTACCTGAGCGAAGCGGCGAAGCCGCTGCCAGTTGGTTCATGCGCAGGTTTCTTCATCGACAATCGTGTTGCATTGCGCTATGTATTGTCAGTTCTGCCTCTGGCGTCTACTCAGGGAATCCAGCTACCGTTCGATCCCGCGCTTCTTCCATCCGCTGAAGAAGTGGAAAGCTTCTTTGGCGCTACTTATGGCAGCATCGGAGTATCGAAAGAAGCCGCAGAAATCGAAATCTCGGGAGACTACCCGGTGATTCTGGTATTTGTCGCCGCGTGGCTGGCGAGTATCCTGGTTAGCGAATAATCGCTGTCTCATCTGCTCGTATCCACCGCACGAATCCGACACATGCGCGCTCTGTCAGAAGAGCTTGAATCGAAGGACACCGCATTCTTGTGGCATGCAGGGATGCATGAACATGGATTGCCCGGTAATTCCCGGCAGAGGCTGAACTGCGGCGGCAACTCTCTTTGTGCGGAATGTGCACACATCGCAGTCTTCTGGATGCACCTACTTGCCTCTGCGGCCGGTAGCGGCGTCAATCAGGTTCGCGTACAGAAAAGCGGTGGTAACCGGGCCAACTCCGCCGGGTACTGGCGATAGTGCACCGGCAACGCCGATCATCGACGATGCATCCACATCGCCTATGAGCGCTACAGACTCGTCTCCAGTATCTGTCTTGACCCGCACCTCGTGAATCCCGACGTCAATGACTACTGCACCGGGCTTGATCATCTCTCCACGAACAAAGGCAGGCTTCCCCAGGGAAACGAAGACGAGGTCTGAGCGTTCGAGAAGACCGGGCAGATCTCTTGCTTTCGAGCGCGCGATCGAAACGGTTGCGCGTTCATTCAGGAGCAGTAATGATAGAGGTTTCCCAACGGTATCCGAATATCCGATGACAAGTGCCTCAACACCACTGAGTTCCCCCATGTGTCTCCTGGCAAGCTCAAAGGCGGCTCGTGCCGTCGGGGCAACAAGGTACGGGCGGCCCAGGGCCAGCATTCCAACGGCATAAGGCGTGATCCCCTCCACATCCTTGGCAGGTGAAATGTGCTTCCTTGCGGAGTGAATATCCAGCGTCCCAGGGATAGGAGTCATCAGGATGATCCCATCGACACCCCAATCGCAGGAAAGCCTGTCAAGTTCGGCTTCAAGAGCGTTCTGAGAGCAATCTGGTGGCAGGACAACCGGGAAGAACCGGAGCCCCAGCTTCTGTGCAGCTTTGCTCTGGCCAGTCAGGTAGTGGTCAGTAGCAGCATCGCTCCCGATGCGGACAGCCGCCAATGCCGGGGCAGGGGAAAAGGCCATCGCGAGTTCACGCACTTTGGAGCGAACCTCTTCCGCGACAGCTTTGCCATAGAGTATGTTCGTATTCATGCTGTGATTATAGCACTTAGCCGACCATTTCAACAGGCCCGAAAACTTGACTCCAGCGCAGCGCACGTATAATTTAACCGCCCGTGGAGGGTATAGCTCAGGTGGTTAGAGCGTCTGACTGTGGCTCAGAAGGTCAAGGGTTCGAATCCCTCTACCCTCCCCATTTTCAAGCAATTCGGATCATTAGCTCAATGGTAGAGCACCTGACTCTTAATCAGGGGGTTGCAGGTTCGAGTCCTGCATGATCCACCAGAATACAAGGGCCTTCCTCATCGGAAGGCCCATATCATTTACAGGCGGTCATAACACTTGCTGGATCGTGACGGCCGAGAGCGCAGACTCTTCGCGTTTCGCGATAGCCGACAGGTAGGACGCTGAAACAAAGAAGGCCCCCGAAAGGGGGCCTTCTCAAATGTGTCGGTCTGAACACCGCTATTGCGGGATCGAAACGGGAATCAGCCCTTGAGCTTTTCCAATACCGGGGATTTCGCACGTGATCAGAACTGCTTCGGTCTTAGGCTCGACACGACCCGTGCAAGCCTCCCACCGTGGTGGGGTTACAGTTCCGCCACATCAGCCACCGCCGCTGCCAGAGGAAATTGTCCAGTTGATTGTCTTTCCTACTGGCTGGCCGTTGGCTGTGCAACAAGTGACGGTGTATTGGAAACGTGCACCTTCCATGAAGGCACCCTTGTACTGCTCGCCCGAACAACCGAAGACTTGCGGCATCGGAAGAATTGAGAACTTCTTCCCCGCGGAATCAACGTTGACGCTTGCGCGCAGTTCGAGCTTCATGCCCCACTTCATAGTGGCGACATTGCCCTCAGACGTGGAGAAACTCGTGTTGGCCGGGAAAATCTCCACATCATCAAAGTAGGCGCGAACAAGTGTGTAGCTGCCTACAGGAATCGAGACGGGAGCTTTGCCCGCGACATCGAAATACGCGGTTCCCGCGCCCGTGCTTCCCTTCACGATGACCGATTTCGGAACGGACTTGCCGGTCCATTCCTTGCAGATGTCAACGCTGCCGAGGGGACCGGTATAGGGCCGGTACTTCAGTTCCGTGGCGCTGTCATTGATCTGGATCTCAAAGATCTTTCCGTTGATCATCGCGAGCCTGCCAAGCGGGGCTCCCCAAGAATCATTGGAATAGAGACCGTCTTCGCTCTCTTCGCCGTAGATGCCGTTGTTGTTGTCATCCAGGACGGCGACTTTGCCACCCTCAAACGAGAATGAAACACCTGAATTCCTGCGCATCGCCCAGTTACTTCCGTCCTTGAAGATGACGAACCAGTGACGGACCTTCTCCCCGTTTGGATAAACGAGGGTGACCTGGAACGGTGTGCTCTTTTCGCCCTGCGCGGCCGTGAACTCGAACTTGCCGGTTAGATCCTTGTCAACCATGATCTTCTGCGAGTTGACCATGATCGGCAGGCCCTTTGGGTTGCCAACGGGCAGTGAGATGAAATCTCCACCGACAGATGTGGCCTTGAAGGCGGGCGAAACAGGATTATCCTTGGACAGTGTGATCACGCTCGGTTTGACCGAAGTCCATGCGGCATCATCTGCCGCAAGGAAATTCGCTTGGACGGGCAGCAACGCAAACAGCATTGCCCCCATCAGAAGGCCAAAGACCAGTCTCTTCGTCATACGTTTACTCCTTTGCCGAAGCTCATTAACGTTCGAACCACCCGGGTTAGTGGACTGCTCCACTTATTATACGGACGCTTCACGCTTTCGTTTGTCTCTTTTTTGCCTTTTTTGCCCCATCCGCGCTGTCGTACGTCAAAATACTGTGACGCTGGAGCCAGTTTCGCGTTTTCGATTGTTACTTGGCGCGTTCGCGTACGTACTATTCGGTAGGAGGTACTATGAAACGGCACGTCCACTTGCTGGTACTATGCTCCATCCTTTCTCTGGCGGCCCTGAACGTGGCTCGCGGTGAGGAGAAGGACTGGTATTTCCCCATTGTGCTGATGGATAACGGCGGCACAAAGTGCACTACCGGGGAGACGATGATCATTTATCCTGGAAGTGTCGATGGCGTCAAGGGCGGGGAGACCCTGCCTGTCTACATCAAGGACAACGGCAACTACAAGCAGATTGCCGAGGTCTTCATCGAGTGGTCGGACATGTGGGAGAGCAAGGCAAAGGCCAAAGTGCTTCCTGGCAACACGTTCATGACGATGGAATGCCTTGTCAAGGTGAAATGCGATATCGACAAGAGCTTCGAGTTCTGGTGGAAGAAGGGCACAGACTGGGAAAAAGTGAAGGATTTCTACTACGCATTTCGCGCTTACTACCGCTGTCTGATCTATCGGCCAACTGACCCGAATGTCGATGCTGCTTACCGACGTAGCGGGCACTTCGACTATGTTACCCAGGCTCAGTCCGCAATGAAGAGCGGCAGATTCCGTTCCGCCATCAGCCTTTTCAAAAAGGCTCTGGACTACCCGTAT
>JBAZOJ010000228.1:0-5620 GCA_041648755.1 Candidatus Brocadiia bacterium | reverse complement strand
CTTTCACACCATCTTTCCTCCACGGCATGGCTTCCTCCTGGTTGAGGAAGCCTACCCGATGTGTAAGCGATGTGGTGAGACAAATGTGTAAGCGATGTCATGAGACCATACATGGCAATGTGCCCCTACGCGGCAGGCAGCCCTTCGACCATCATCAGCTCCCACGTTGCCTTGCCTCGAACACTATGCTACAATCCCCTTGCTCAGGAGCGAGTCTTTCGAGGTGGTCAGGAAGTAGCAGGCGCGTTCCGTTGAGACCTTCCCGGCCCTGCCTATAATTGCCTGCGCCCCGCTCCTTGACACTCACTGGGGCGGGCGTAGAATGATCGAGGTCACAAGCCACTGCCAAGATGGAGGTTAAGATGAAACGGATCGCCTTGATGGCCGTGCTGCTGGTATCGTTCGGGGCCGCAGTCGCCCGCGCGGAGAACCCCGGCCTGAACATCTCCGTGGACCCGCGCATCGAACTGCTGCTGACGGTCCAGTCACTGTCCAACTACGCCAGGAAGACGAGCGTCATCCACTCCTTCCAGACCGACTACCGCAAAGACCTCGACAAGTACTTCACCCCCTTTAAAAGTGAAGAGGCCGTGAGCCTGTTCGACGAGATGGCCTCACAGGGCTTTGCGTATGACGCGCCGCCGACTGCAATGCTGTACCTGTCCGAGCCCCCTGACCTGAAGGTGGCCAAGCCGTTCCCGGCGGATGTTCTCAAGCGCGTTGGCGGCGCGAAGAAAATGGATGCGTTTGTCGAGTCGATGCGGGCCTTTGCCGTAAAGACCAAGTTCATGGACTTCTACAACGCCCACGCCGACGCGTACAAGAAGATGACCGACGAGGTCAGGGCCCTCCTCGACGCCGACGAGTACGTTGCGCGCCTGGAGAAGTACTACGGTTCGAAGCAGCACAGCTACAACATAATGCTTATGCCCATCAGCGGGCACGGATTCGGCCCGCGCATCGCGCTGCCGGACGGCACGTTCGACCTGTACTGCATATGCGGCTCGGTCGGCGAAATGGATGGTCAGCCGAGTTTCGGCACCAAGAAGGACTTCCAGAACTTCACGATCCACGAGTTCAGCCATTCCTTTGTCAACGCCCTTACCACGAAGAATCTGGCCGAGGTCAACAAGTACCAGATCCTGTTCGAACCCATTGCCAGCAACATGGCCAAGCAGGCGTACCCCCAGTGGGAGATCTGCGTAAACGAGCATATCGTCAGGGCGGTTACCGCAAGGTTGTGCTTTCTGAAATTTGGCGAAGAAGGCTTGAAGGAGTCCATCGCGTACGAGAAGGCCCGCAGTTTTGCCTATATCGAGCACCTTATCGAACTGCTGAAGGAATACGAGGCGGCACGCGACAAGTACCCCACGTTTGCCGACTTCTACCCGAGGATAATCGACAAGTTCAGGGAACTTGCCGAGAAGGCGCCCAAGAAGCTTCAGAAGCCGTTCACGGGGCCGATCAACTCGGTGTTCGTTGACAAGATCGCCGTCATTATGCCAACAAATGAGGAAGACGACGAAGCCCTGGTCAAGATCATAGACTACGCAACCCAGATCCACGATCAATTCTTCGGGGGCGGCCTGCTGCTCGACGACGACAGCGCCCTGAAGGAGGATCTGTCGGATTACAACATCATCGTGTACGGCACGCCCAAGGGGAATACATGGCTCGCGAAGTACTTCTCCCAGTTGCCCATCCAGGTCACGGCGGACAAGATCGTTGCCGACACCGAATACAAGGGCAGCGGTCTAAAGCTAATCACCTGCTGGCCCAACCCGGCCAATCCAAAGAAGGGTGTGGTCATTTACACCGCTCAGCGCGCTGCTGACATTCCCGGCATCAACGAGGTATTCCACGGCCCGACCGACTACGTAATCTTCGAGGATACGAAGAACGTCCTGAAGACCGGCAACTTCGTGAAGACCGACGGTGTGTGGACGATCAAGTAGGAGGAAGCTTCTATGCGGCTTGTCCGCAGGGCAAAATCCTGGAGGGCAACAGGTGAAAATCGGAGCCGGAATCGTCGCCGCACTTCTTACCCCGGCATATTGTCTGGCCTTGTTTCTGGGCGCGCCCTGCGCATTCGGGGAGAGCCTGAGCATTTCCGGCTGCGGTCTCAGGCTGCTCCACGGCAGTCCGGAGGCAATGGTCCGGTTTCCATACAGTCATAACTCACCCGTGATGTATCCGTCCCCCGTGCCCGGCGACATCGTCGAACTCGGGCAGCCCGGCGGGAGATATGCGGTCCAGTACAACTGGCCGAAAATGGTGTTCGTTTGGGAAGACTGCGGGCCGCAGGCGGCTTTTGAATATCGCGATCATGTTGGCTACCTGAATGGCCATATCCTCGCCCTGGTCCTGAGTTGCCCACGGATCTGGGAGTGGCTCGGGAAGTGCTCGAAAGAGGATCTTCGATGGGTCAAATACCTGGAGATTGCCGGGCCACCTCCTGCCGACTTTGCATTGTTGCTGGCTAACCTGCCTCGCGGGAAAATAGCGATCCGCATCAGTGCAGACGCCTTCCCCTCGCTTGCCGAGGCTCTCGGGCCTCTCGAACCTTCCGGCGTCATCGTTACGCTGCCCACCTACATGCGTGAGATTGACCTCAGCCCTTTCAACTCCTGCCGGTACGCCTTCGTGGAAGCCGATTCACGGACTACAGTGATGTTGCCTCCCAACGTGAAGTGCGCCGACATTCACGCTGGCGGCTTCGCCATCAATAGTGTCAGCGGTGGGAATGCTTCGCTCGAGTCCCTCCGGATGGAAGGTAGCTTCCTGCGCTACTCCTGGTTGGCCGATTACCGGTCTCTGAAGGCCGTCGCATACGAGTCGGGCTTCCTCAAGGGAGGCGATCTGGCAGAGCTCATCAAGTTGGCTGCCGGTCTGCCTGCCCTCGAATTCCTACGGGCCATCTCAGGCGACGACGACCTCGAATCGCTCACGCCGCTCGGCCTCTTGAAGTACCTCTATCTGACCACCCATGCGAAAGACATTTCGGCAATCACGAGCCTGAAGAAGCTCAAAGGGCTGTCGCTCGTTTCATTCTCCGAGTGCGATCTTTCGCCGCTCACCCGGATCGAATCCCTGGAGTACCTCGACTTTACGTTCACGTCCTATGACACGCGAGCAGCTTTCGATCTCGATTCGCTTCGGCCGGTCGCCGACAGGATTCATCGCCTGGGATTCCTCTGCTCCAACGTGTCGGTAATTCTGAGCCCCGAGGTGGCATCCGGAATGACCGCCCTCGAGGAAATCTGCCTGGACGGTAGCGGACGCACTGGGCTGTCACCGGAATGCCTGTCGAACTGCACCAATCTCCGCACAATTTCGAGTCTGCCTGTCTCCGACGCGCAGACGGATATTCCTCCACTGGCGAAGCTTGGACATCTCGAATGTCTCCACCTTACCACTGACAGCGACATCGATCTCTCTGGCCTCGCCGCCTGCCCGGCGCTGAGGGAACTTTGGATAACAGCGAAAAAGGGGCTGTCTGTCGCGTCGATTGCATCGTTGACCAACCTGGAGAGTCTTGGAATCCTCACGTACTCCGACGTCGGCGTCGAGAATGAAGGGTTCCCCGACACCGATTGCTCGCCGCTCGCGGGATTGACCAAACTCCAATTCCTCTACCTGGGCATACGGGGGCTTCGCTCCGCCGGGTTCCTTGGGTCGCTGAACTCGCTAAGATCGTTGACTCTGTTCAGTTTCGTCGGCGAAGAGATCCCCTCCCTTTCGGGAATGGAGCATCTTCGCTCTCTCTCTTTGTACTACAGCGGCAAACTGACTTCGGAGGGGATTCGCGGGCTCCCCGCAGGGCTCGGGATACTCCAGATCAACTTCTGCGACGCCATGATGAACCTCAACTTCCTCGAAGGCGCAGTCGGCCTGGAATTGCTTGATCTTGCATACTGCGCGGGCATTTCTGCCCTTCCGATGCTCTCCGCCCGGTTGCCGAAGCTGGCCTACGTTCGCATATCCTCCTGTGCCTCCCTGAAAGACACCAAAGGGCTCAGGTCTTTCCCTGATATCGAATCTCTCTTCCTCCTCAACTACACCGGAACAGAACTGGGCGGATTCGAATGCCTGAGCGTGCTGCATTCGGTCGAGGTGATGCAGTTCACTGAGTTGCGGTACATTCCTGCGGCCGCTCCGAACTCCCGTATCGAGAAGGCGGTCTTTCACGGGGAGGCCTCGCTTTGGGATATCGAGGAACTCATCACCTGGAAAGGACTGAAGGAACTCGACCTGACCCTTGGGATAAGGGCGCTTACCCTCGAACCTCTGTCATCTCTGTCTCAGTTGCGCCATCTCGTCATTCGGGGCGGGGAAATGATAGATGACATTTCGCCTTTGTCGAAGCTGTCAGCGCTGAGATTGCTCCAGTTCCAGTGCGAATTCCTGACGCCCGAGATGCTGGATGCCCTTCGCAAGGCCCTGCCGGAATGTGCGATTGCAGGAAATCCGCCGAGATAGCCGGGCCTGATCAGTGGCTTTGGCCGTTCTACCCAGTCGAAGATTCCGTTCGTGTGTTTGGCTCGTGCCTCACAGCCTCGCCGACGAAGCGTTGGCTCGCATGGTCTCGCCGACGAAGCGGTTGTGCAGTTCGTGGAGTAATCGTCTTTTCGCGCCTGATCACATGGAAACAGCAACAACCGGAGATTCTCGGTGACTGAATCCGCCCAATGTCCATCCGAGGTTCCCTTCAGCGGTAAGGACGTATTGACGATCATCGGGATCGTCGGGTACCTGCTGTTGATCGCCTTCATTCCGCGCGGCGGGCTGGAAGATCCAAAGAAACCTTCCCCGTACGATCTGGGGCTTGAAACTCACGATGTCCTTGCCAAGTTCGAGGTGAAGCAAGCCTGCATCACGGACCAGCACACCATAGTCTGTGCAGGGGAAAACACCAATAGCGCGAACCGCTTCTTCGGTTATCTTCGGAATGGCGTGCTGATTCAAAAGCCGGAGCCCAAGGACTTCTCTCCGGACGGATACTCGATTGTGCGGGCTCCTGACGAAACCGTGTTCGTGGCAGATACTGATGCTGCCGTTGCGTGCCTGCAGAGAAAGACTACAAGCGGATTTGACCTTTGGTCAGATGGAATTACTCAGGAATCGGGACCGGACAAGAATTCGCATCTTGTCACAAGTGGTGAAGGCTGTTGGCTGCTCCTGACCGGAAAAGGAAAGATAAGCTTGCGCGATAGGGAAATCTACTCGGAATCATCCTGCGTCGCTGCTTTCCGGGTTGACAGCGACGGGAATGTGTTGCAGGCGATCTGCATCCCGATTCCAGATAAGGCTTGGGTCGAGGGTTGTGCGGACGGAGCAAGGGGGATCTGGGTCGCGGTCCTCGATTCCTCAGTTCGTCCTCGAGTTGGAACTGCATATCGCGTTAGCGCAGACGGCGTAACCACGCGATCGGGCGATTTCTCCGCCCGGTGGCTCTATGACGCGGCGTCTGACGGGGAAAGCCTGTTCCTGATTGTGGCTGAGGACGAACGGGTAACCACTGAACTCAGCAAGGGCAAGAGGCGCCTCCTGAACACGATCTCCATCGCAAAGCTCAGTCCCTCTGGCGAGTGGAAGTCACGCACAATCCTGATATCCGCCC
>JBAZOJ010000227.1:0-5623 GCA_041648755.1 Candidatus Brocadiia bacterium | reverse complement strand
CGGCCTTCCGGGGTCGCGCGTCAACCACTCCAGGTCATAACTCCTGGGCGGATTGTACACATACTTGATGGTTGCGCCCCGCTCCTGCAGCAAATCCAGGACCATCCAGATCACCTCGCGCGGCATTGTAGACAGGTCGACAACCACGCTTGCTCCGGCCGGTATCCCACTTGAAATACTTTCATAGAGGACCTGCCACGACCGGGCTGGGGCCGCAAATGAAAGCTCAAGTGACTCGATCTGTCTTTTGCTTTCCTTGCAGAGTCTAATGACGTGGTTACGAGGTTCTTCGGTTCGCTCTGCGTACTCCGCAACAAAGTACATGAGAATGTTGCTCGTGGTAAATTCGTTGAGAAGCCGCTCAAAACCGAGCGAGAAGCGCTCTTCCCAACTGGCCACCGTTACAAGAACGTGGTTGACGTCACTCATCGAACAATCCCTTTGTGGCCTCCTCTTGTTCCGGTTCCAGCGGTATGCGTTGGTTGAGTTGGGCAGCCGCCAGAAGGTGACGAGCCTTTATCGACACTCTGGCGTGCTGGCCCTGTGGGTCTAAGCCTCTTTCGGGCCACAGCATTCTGTTGGGTACATAGAAAGGTTCGCGCTTCCCGTGATCCTTAGCGGAACTTGTATATACGTAGAGAACCTGCGCTCGTCGTGCAATCTCCAGCAACTCCTGCAGTTCGTCAGAGCCAGAAACGGCTGTTTCGGATATGACGAAGATGGTGGCCCGGGGCTCTGATTCATGCTGTCGAAGTCTTTCCCAGAAGTGGACGGCCAAGTTGTCGAAAAGCTGAAACAATTGTGTGGCTTGTTCCTTGGAACAGCCTTCAATGCTCTTGTCCAGTCCTTCCCTGAGCCATTCCCACTTGCGGCGACTTCTCTCCATAATGACCTCGGTCTGAACGGTGGGACTGATCAGTTGGATCTGTGGTGCTTGCCCCTGATTCAGGTTGGCCTCAGATATGGCGCGGTCGTACATCCAGTAGCACGGTTCGAGCAAATTCCGTATGACGCCCGTCGACATGTGCACGAGCATGTCGAATCCGCTGTATGGCGGTCTTCCAGCTTTAGGAGAACGTCCGCCGAAGTACTTCGCCCTTGCGTACTTGTAGACGTGGTCCGTGATCTTCTTGGTGTCGCCATCCGGGTATTTGTTCTGGGCTTCCGCTCGTGCTTCTTGCCTGCACGCCCCCAGTTCCGCAGTAAACTGTGGATTCTCGGGGAAGAATTCTTCTGGAGACTCCTTTACCCCGATCTTGCTGAGCCGGCATTCGATAATCCTGCGAGCCAGTTTCCCGAAACTTGAGTACCGGTTTTGGTACGGCTGCTCCATATCAACAAGCGTGAAATCATGCCCTTCCAAGATCGTCCCGCCCGACGAAGTGATCAAGGTGGGACGCTCAACTTTGGCAACGGCCAGCTTGAAGCTAAAGAGCGTGTTGTCGCGGTAGGCAATCCACGAGTTCAATATTTTCGTCTGGAACAAGTTCAAGTCGTGGGCATCGTCCATCATTAGCGCAAAGTGAGATTGCCTCAGCGCGGGAGCTTGTCGGAGACATGTGATCAGCGGCAGAACGCCAGCGGAGAAGGACACCGCCCCATCGTAGAAGGCCTCTGGTTGTCTTGCATTGATCGCACGCTGTGACCGGGCAACCTCCCGTTGAAGGCACTGTTTAAGCCCTTCAAGAAGAGGCATACCGGGTGGCAACTCCAAACTGAGAGTGAATGCTAGCTCTTGTCGGAGGCGCTCCTCATCAGCGCCATCGAGGGCACCTGGGACTTGCGAGATAGTGTCTGCGATGCCATACATGATGGGAAGGACAAGGAAGTGCTCGTTTATGACGGAGGCCTGAAACTCCTCGAGAAGTTGGTATTCCTGCTTGTGTGTCAGCGGCGTCTTGCAGGGGATGTAAACACACACGAGTTCGTAGTCGGTTTCCTTGTTCTGCCGCCGGGCAGCTTGGTGTTGTACGGGAAGCGAGTTGTAGCGCAAAGTCATCGTCTTGCCTGTGCCTCGTTCCCCAACCAAGAAGATATTGCGACGCGAGTGTACGAAGCGGGAGTAGTTGAAATCTTCTATGTAGAAATCGAGCACCTGCTCAGGTGTAAACTTCGTGGCCGCTTCGTACTCAAATGGATTGAAATAGTCTATCATCTTCCTGTGTCCTATGGGAGCGCATGACGGATCTTTTCTATCAGACCGTCCAGTCTGTACTCAGCGTGGTAGTCTTGCAGATCTCTGGTGCCGCCGCCCGGCACTACGAGGTCCGTGAGAGCGGGCAACTCAACGGAACAAGGAGGGCCGGCGATCCAGAAGTTGAAGGTCACGGTCGTCTTTCTAAATGGCGTGAGCAGATTACAGTAGTGTCTTGTATACTGTCGCTCTTGATCCAATTTGATGATTCGTTTGTAGATGAAGGAAAGGAGCGTACGCAGGTCCTTTTCTTGCTCCTCTCCAAGTTGTTGTGGGGCGTCCGGGGTGATCTTGATGTCGATGTTGTAGGTCAGGGCGATTCTCTCGGTTCCGCGCTCGATGAACACATCGGCAGCTTCCGCGTAGCGGTGGAATAAGTCGCTTTCGGCGGGGTACGTGTGGTATTCTTGCATGAAACGAGATGTGCGTTCCGGCCCTTCTGCAAGTTCGTCCGCGAGGCGGAGTATCGCGGCGATGTCCCGAAGTCGCACAGGTCTCCCGGCAAGTTGGACTCGTTCGCCCAGATCCTTCAGTGTATCCGGACAACCGTCAAGACTCTGGCCACAGTGCGCCTCGGCGGCCTTAACTACGATGTACCTCTCGTTCTTATCAGCGTTCCCTTTGGCGCAAGCATGTTGGTAGGCTTCGGATACTTTGCGTTGGTGCTCTGCTCTGCCGAAAATATTCCCCACATCGTGAAACAGAATCGCCAAAACGAGGGCATACAGGTCCATGCCTGAGAGCACTGACGGGCCGGCATCCAGGCCCAAGAGAGTTGCGGCCTTATCAAGCACCTGCACCGCATGCGCCACACCGTGATCCGTGTGCTCTGGTAAAATCGCTCTGATCTCTGGCAGTATATCCTCAACCACGGCCTTCCTAGCCGCTAGATAGAGGGCAAAGCGCTCTTTCGCAGGATCTTGACCGAGTTGTTTGACGAGTTCCCCGTAGGTTATCCTCTCGATGTCGCATTCATTCCAGGCCACGAATTCTGTCTCCCAACAGGGCTTGACCCCGGACGAGCGTATTCACACAGGGGTGCCCATCACGGCCGCGAATACCGCCCTGGCCAACAAAGGAGGCACCGCATTGCCTACCTGCTGCTGCTGAAAGCCGATGGACCCTTTGAATTCATACCAATCGGGAAAGGATTGCAGACGAGCCGCCTCTCGTACGGACAACCCCCTGTCCTGCGTGGGGTGAATCAACATGTTCTTTCGGAAGTTCCCGATCACGACTGACGGCTGATCCTCTCGAAGACGGCGATAGATACCCGTGTGGCATCTGGACCGGTCGGCATAGTTCCTCATCAGCCTCACCGGGATGTCTTCCCAGTTGCCGCCCTGAGGCACATGCTTGTAGCGCTCGACCACGTGGCTCGCGTTCTTTGTAACGAGGTGGCCGGAACACATCTCCAGCTTACCGCGCATGAGCCGGGCGTAATGGTGGTGGGCCTTACACTGGTAGCTCATTTTATCACTGATCGCCCCATTTGGCAACTCCGGCAAGTCGTGCAGCGCTTGGCGGACAGTGTACGGCTTGCGCGCGGTCGGTGCAGGCGTGTCCACTGTCAGGCCTCGTTTGGAGCCTATCACGAAGAGGCGAGACCGGCTCTGAGGGACGCCGAAATCCGCCGCGCACAGCGTCCAACGCGATGCCGTGTAGCCATAGGAATGGAGTCGCTTGATCACCTTCTCGAGGAACACACCACCCTCCGTCTCGGCAATGCCCGTGACGTTCTCGAACACCACCCACTCCGGCTTCCAGAGCTTCACGATCCTTAGGAACTCGCCGAAGAGCCAGTTGGTAGGGTTGTCGCGCGTCCGGGTGCGCTGGTTCGACGTGGAGAACCCCTGGCACGGCGGGCCACCAAATATGATAGTGGGGTCCCCGTTGGCTTGGATCTCAATCTTCCTCAGCTTCCTGATGTCGTCAGCCAAGACCGTCGTGTCCGGATGGTTGTGTGCGTACGTGGCGGCAGCGTGCGGGTCGGCTTCGACCGCCAAACGAACGTCGATACCCGCCTGCACGGCGCCCAACGACATCCCGCCAGCACCGGAGAACAGGTCCACGCCAATCATCGGAATACGTCCCGCTTCTACTCTGTGTGACAGGAACGGAACGTTGCCTTCCGCCCTCGAGCCAAAGAAGCCACAAAGGATACTCTAAGGTTTTTCCCGAGCGTGTCAATGTTTTCTGCCCCCTAGAGTTCCGTTCGCTCCCACCGTTCGCCGCCTGATCGTGTCCGGGACCGTGCTCTCCGGCCGCCGCAAGGATCGGGCCGTCTGCCGAAACTGGACCAGCACATCGGCCGGGCCCGCGCAGAACCCTTCAGCGTATCTTCAGCTCCCAGAAGTACCGCATTGTCCTCAATAGTACCTGATTGTCCGGATAGAGACCGATGCTTTGAGGCGGCGGAGCGGTCACAAGCCTTTGACCCGTTGCGTAGTTGTGCCGAATTGTACGCAATAGTCCCGAATACTCCTGGTACGCCCGGAGGGATTTGAACCCCCAACCCTCGGTTCCGAAGACCGATGCTCTATCCAGTTGAGCACGGGCGCACTGGGACTGTGATTATCGGCGGGCGGGGACGTTTGTTCAAGGAAAATCTGCGACGGGGCATAGGGGGCACTGACGCATGGATGGGCGACGCGGAGTTCGGTGTATGCGATGCTCGCGGCTCGACTGAGCTCACCGAAGTCCGAGCGTGGCGAAGGCCGCACGCGGCGCGTGCGCCGTACCCGGAGGCCGCACGTCCAGCCGCAATTGACCCTCTTACCGATGGCTGGCCAGATACAGGGCCTTCACCTCTCTCGTAATGATGGCCGCAACTCACCCTCTTGCCGGGTGCTGGCCAGGTACAGGGCCTTCACCTCTTCTGTAATGACGGCCGCGTAACTGACTCTCTTGCCGGTGGCGGGCTAGGGTTGGGGCTGTGCGGTGATGGCGAGTCCGGTCCACTCGCGGGCGAACTCGCTTCGCAGGCATCCGTAGCGGCCGCGTGCGGGGTCGCCGAGGACCACGGCGTCGGGGAGGACTTCGAGGACGACGACGCAGTGTTCGCGTGCGGGGCCGCGGCGGACTTCGGCGAGGAAGGGGGTGGGGCAATGGGCGAGGGAATCGGCGTCGAGACGGCGGATGGCGGCGCGGCGGTTGGTGCCCTGGAGCGCAAGGTCGAGTCCGCGGCATAGTTCGAGCACGGTGACTCCGCGGCCTTCGCGAAGAAGGGAGAGTGCGGCGATCTTGCTTTCGTCGACGGGGAGGCCGATCGTGCGGAGCATTGTGACGGCGGCGGCTGGGCCGCAGTCGTAGCTGGTGGCCTGGCGGTAGACGCCGCTGTCGTCCATCGTAGCGGGGGTCGGGTCGGCGGGCCGGCAGGCGGCGAGGCTGTCCCAAAGGAAGAGTGAGGAGAGCAGCGCGACGGCGGCG
>JBAZOJ010000226.1:0-5684 GCA_041648755.1 Candidatus Brocadiia bacterium | reverse complement strand
AGACATTGTGCGTTATCGCCTCAGCTCCGGTTTTTCGCGGATCGAATTCATCACTGGGTGCTTCTGAAGTTGCCGCGGGGCTTGCGACCGGGGCAAGGGTCGGCCTCGGGCGATCCTTCTTGTCGCATCCGGCGGAAATGGAAACAAGTGCAATCGTTGCGCAAAGTGCCAAGAGTAACCTGCGTTTGTGCATTTCTTTTCCCTGCTGTGTGTTATCGGGTCTCGTGTCGGACTCGGAATTGTACTCTCTCCGCCGTTCCCTGCAAAAAAAGACTTCCGGTCACTTCGTTCTGCTTCGTCGGTCGGCGACAAGTCGCGCAAATGGCGATAATCTGCTATACTACCTACCGTGAGACAGAGAAAAGACTGGCTTGAAGCCCTCGAATTTCCGGAAGTGCTCGACCTTCTTGCGACGCTCTGCGAGACGGAAGAAGGCAAAACTTTTGCCCAGCGCGTTCGTCCGATGTCCGCTTTGTCAGCCATCAAGGAACGATTGTCCCATCTGGTCGAACTGCTGTCTCTGGCCCACGCGGCCGCTATCCCGTCACTGGCGGGTTTCCATCCTCCCTCCGGAATCCTGAAGGCCTGCGCTGTCGGCGCCCAGGTCGGAGCTTCTTCATTCCGGTCTCTGCATGACTCGCTCAAGACCGGCGAGAAGGCGGTCAAGTTCTTCCACGGCAAGGGAGATGAAGTACCCGGCGTTCTCCAGTTCTGCCGTTCCATTCCGCGAGTTGCGGAACTGTGCGACATCCTCGACGCCGTGGTTGACAACCGGGACCAGATTCGCGATACCGCTTCGCCGGAGATTTCGCGTATCCGAAGACATATCGAGGATCTCGACGGCCAGATCTCCGGCAAGCTGCGCCGCATTACTCGCGGTCATGAGTTTCGCAGGATGCTCCAGTTCCCTGAACCCACTTTCTCCGGCGAGAGGTATGTGCTTGCCGTGAAATCGGAATTCCGCTCGCGCGTTTCCGGGATTTACCACTACAGCAGCGACTCCGGGGCAACCGCATATATCGAGCCCGAAGCGATAGTCGAACCCACAAACGATCTCATCAGGGAAAAAGCTGCCGAACGCGCTGAAGAGCGCCGCCTCCTGTCGGTTCTTGCGGGGGCCGTTTCCCGGCGTTCCGTGGACCTGGAACAGTTCTTCGCGGCAATCGCCTACCTCGACTTCCTTCTCGCCTGCACCCGGTTCGCGACAACTTACGAATGCACCGCGCCCTGGGTTGGCGGGTCGCAAGCCTTGAGCCTCAAGGATGCCCGCCATCCGCTGCTCGTGGATCGTTATCTGCGTGAATGCCGACAGGGCAACGAGCCCGAGCCGGTAGTTCCGATGTCCCTTACGCTGGGGTCGGATTTCTCCGTGCTTGTCGTAACGGGGCCGAACACCGGCGGCAAGACTGTCTCACTGAAGACAATCGGGCTGATCTCTCTGATGGCACTGTCCGGTCTGCCAGTTCCTGCGGCCGAGGCATACGTCCCCCTTCTCGATGCCGTGTACGCGGATATCGGTGACGAACAGTCCATCGAGCAGAACCTCTCAACCTTCTCCTCTCACATCGGCCGCATCGTCGAGATACTCAAGACGGTTACTCCCGCGAGTCTCGTGCTGCTCGATGAACTCGGCTCGGGAACGGATCCTGCCGAAGGCGCCGCATTGGGCAGGGCGATAATCGAGGAACTCGTTGCACGCGGGTCATTGTCGGCTATTACTACGCACATCGGCTCGCTGAAGCAGCTTGCCTTTGCCGATAAGCGCATACAGAACGCAAGCATGGAGTTCTCGCTGGCCAATCTCCGCCCGACCTATCACCTTACAGTGGGCGAGGCAGGCGAGTCCAAGGCTCTCCAGGTTGCGTCGAGGCTCGGGATGCCCGAGAGAATTATCCAGCGCAGCAGGGAATTTGTGGAGACGTCCGCCGCGCAGGAACGCCAGCTCTGGGATGAGATGCAGCAACTGCGGCGTGAACTGGAGTCCGATTCCGCGACCACGCGGAAACTCAGGCGCGAGGCCGAGGATCTGCATCAGGAGGCTGAGGAGTTCAAAGAGGAATGGCGGAAGATGGCGGAGGCGGTTTCGATACGCGAATCCAACAGGAAACCTGTTTTTAAGGTTGGCGATCCCGTGTACGTGCGAGCGCTGCGGGCGAACGGGGTAGTCGAGAAGGTCAATAGCCGCAAGGGCATTGCCGCGGTCTCTGTTCATGGGAAATCGCTTTCCATACCGGTCGCGGATCTGGAACCTCCCCGGTAGCGCGGGCGACAAAAGCGCGTTCTTCTGCGTCTTATCTTTGACCGGCAGGTCGGGAGGAATTCGTGGCAAATCGTCGCCTGACCACTTTCATAGCAGTCTGCCTTCTGCTCTCCGCATACACCACTGGCGCGGAAAACGCCGACCCGCTCGCGGGATGGACAAAGCGGAAGTCCACCCTTGGCCCGTTGTCAGCCCAATTCCCTGTCCGCAGCCTCACATTCAAGCCCGAGCACGAACTGGCCGATGGGACTTTTCAGGCCTGGGGAATTGATTTCACCGTTGTGGTGAAGCCCGACGGTTGCGAAATCAACGTTCTGAATACCCCTTACAAGTTCAAGAAATTCCCCGCGAAGATTGACTTCGGTACGGGCACACCCAAGTACTCGATCATGATCTCCCGCGAGCCCTCCGGCCGAATGTACTGGACCCCGCATTACGGGCTCACCGTCAGCTTGGATAACAAGGATATCTGCATCGTGGATCTGGATATGAACGGCGTGGTTGGAGAGGCGACGGATGCCTTCTGCGGCCCCGATTCATCCTCGTTGCTTCCGTTCAACGGCGAGATGTGGAGCGAGACTACCGATTACTCGGTGCAGGTGGTGGGGGAGGGCGCCGCCGCGACGCTCTATACCCGGCCTATTGCTTTCCCTCGGAGCGGGCGCGATAACGACCTCAACGAAGGTTGGGCGCTGTTTAACTACCTTAGGCAACGCTCGGGCGCAGGACCTCTGAAATGGGATGACGCGATCGCGGAGAAGTGCATGAAACATTGCATCTACTGCTGCACGGTCGGCGCTCTTAGCCATGAGGAAGTGCCTGGGCGCGCGGGCTACACCGAGGACGGTGCCTATGGCGGCATGCACTCGAACCTCGCTTCCGGCCACCCGGACTCCAAATCATCCATCCTGGGGCTCTACCAGACCGCCTATCATACTTCCCGCATGGTTGCCCCACAGTTGACAGGCAGCGGGATGGCCTTCTACAAGACTTACTTCGCCGTGGACTGCCGCACTCACTTCGAGGGCGAAGCGCCACTCCCCACCGAATGGGTGTTCCCGTCGCAGGGAATGAAGAATACCTGGTGCGCGTTCACTCAATGGGGCGAGATACCAATGCCGCTATTTGGCAGGCAGAAAGACACCGGGGCGGAACTCGGCCAGTGCATTATGGCCAAGATAATCGGCGCTGAGTATGTCGGCGTCGGCACCTATTCCCTTGACGTTACCGACGAGTCCGGCCGCAAGGTCAAGGGCGAACTGACCCATCCCGGCAGAAGCGCAAGCCTCTACGGTTTCAACGATGGCCTGATCATCCTTGCTCCTTACACCGCGCTCAAGCCCAACACTGTGTTCACCGCAGTGCTCAAGTACACCATCCAGAACAAGGACTTTGGCTACGTCTGGTCTTTCAAGACCGGAGCGGCAGAGGACAGAAGGGTAAGAGAATAGCGTTCAGACTGATCGGGTTCGCTTCGTGGGGTTCATGGAAAAAAGCAGCGTTCCGTCTCTTTGGCCGCGAAGAGATCATCTTCTTGGTTCATTTCGCGTTGTCTCTCAAGGCTTCGCCGCCGAAGCGGTCATTCGCGGACAAATTCTGCGTCTTTGAGCCTCGCAAAATGCCTCTCTTCCTCTGCGAACCTCTGAGTCCTCTGTGGTAAAACCTTCTTCTCCTCGTCTTCTCCGCTCATCAAACGAAAACCCCGCCGCCCGGCGGGGTTTGTTTTCTCTGGCGGGAAGGGCGGGATTCGAACCCGCGGTACGGACGAACCGTACAACGGCTTAGCAAGCCGTCGCATTCGACCACTCTGCCACCTCCCCGAGTTGGAGTGCATAGTCCTGCGCATTATAGGATACGGCAAAACCAAGTCAATCAAGAAGGAACGGCGTTCCGCCCGCGCTAATGCTTGAATGACCGCTGCCCGGTGTACACCATGGCCACCGGCGGATCGGCCTCGTTACACGCTTCGATGGACTCCCAGTCGCGCAGCGAGCCGCCCGGCTGGGCGATGGCAGTAATTCCCTGTTCAAGCGCCATATCCACCGAATCGCGGAACGGGAAAAACGCGTCACTCACCATCACCGAGCCTTTCAATCCTCCCCGCGCCGCTCGTGTTTCGGCCAATGCGTCTTCGAGGTCCGATTCCTTCCGCAGGCCGCGCTTGATTTCCAGTTCAACAGCGAATATCGAAGTACTGAAACGCTTGAAGATCAGTGTGTCGGCGAATTTCAGATATGCCTTGTCGATGGCGATCTTGGTCACCCCGACCCGGTCCTGCTCGCCGGTGCCGATGGATACCGTTGCGCCGTCCTTCACATAGAGCACGCTGTTGGATGACACCCCAGCTTCCACGGCCCATGCAAACACCAGGTCGTCCAGTTCGGCCTCGGTGGGAGCGCGCTTGCAGTGTATCGGCTTGCCGTCTTTGACACCTTCCGCGGGGATGAAGTCCGCAGCGCTTCGGATGCGATTGGAAAAGCTCTGCTGCACCACGATACCGCCGTCGATCAGGCTCTTTATGTCCACAAATCTCAGGGGGGCAAATCGCGCGATATCCGCGATCCCGGGGAGTCTGATGATGCGCAGGTTCTTGCGCTTCGCCAGAATGGCCACCGCGCCCTGTTCGTATTCGGGGGCGGCGACGACCTCGGCATACTGTTCAGCAACGCTCTTCGCCGCCGCAATATCCACCGGCCGGTTAAAGACCACGCATCCGCCGAAAGCCGCAATCCGGTCGGAGAAATATGCCCTCGTGTACGCCTCGGCCGGGTTCGAGCCCCATGCAACACCAGACGGATTGTTGTGCTTCATAATCGCACAACAGGGCTTTGCATCAAGGTAGCGCAGGATGTTCAGTGCGTTGTCGAGGTCGGTGAGGTTGATCTTGCCAGGGTGCTTGCCGAACTGGATCAGGTCCTGCTCGGAAATGCCGGAGACCAATGAGTTGCCGGGGCGGATGAACTCCACCCCGCCGAGGTTCAGCGCCCCACCGACAAGTTCATACAGAGCGGCCTGCTGGCCTGGGTTTTCGCCGTAGCGAAGGCCCTTTTCGATTATCTGGCCCTCGTCCTCCAGTTTCCAGGTGCGCTTGCGATATTGCAGTTTCTGGCCTCCGAAGTCAATGGTCACCTCGGGTGGGAAGTCATCGTCCATTATCGTCCGGTAAGCCTTGGTGAAGTCGGTCATCTTGTCCTCCAAGACCGGATTATAGCCTTATTGCAGCCACCCGCAATCTTGTGCCGATTCTCTTGACCAACCGGGGAATCGTGCTACACTTCCACGAGCCCCAGGAGGGAAAACATGCCTGCCGGAAGCACCCTCACCCGCTCACCACTGATTGCACTTGCTGTAGCCGTTCTATCGGTTGGCTTGCTGCTTTGTGCCTGTTCCCCGGCGCCCGGCGAGGACGCTCCCTGCCCGGCCT
>JBAZOJ010000225.1:0-5815 GCA_041648755.1 Candidatus Brocadiia bacterium | reverse complement strand
CATCTGGGTTTTCGACAGCGGTTGTCCCTCGAGTTCGCGAACGGAGACATCAAGTAGTGTCTGCAGGAGATCCGTGAATCTGGCCACTTCCGAATCCTCCATGTCGTCTTGCGAGACAACCCGCAAATCCACCAACCCTTTTGCCATCTGCCGGTTTAGGGCAAGGAGCCTCGCATATACTTCAGGTTCTGGCTCGACATAGACGGCAGGCGGCTTTGCAGCGACGGGCGGCGCTCCGGTCGTCATCGTGTATGGCTGCTTCACATAGAGGACAGTGTCATGGCGAAGAGCTGTCCATGATCCCAATGCTGAATTCAGTTGGCGCTTACGCCAACTGGCTGATTTCTGAAATGGCTGATATCCCAATGCAGGCTTGTCAGCAAAAAGAGCGGACAGGGAGTTCAGCCAGCCGAAGTAGAGGTTACGATGCCAGTCCTGCGGTGACAGCCCCGAGAACTCCTTCGACAAGCGCGAGATCTCTTCGCTGAACCCACTGTAGGCGTCAAGAGTCAAATCCTTCTCGATTGCGGCGGCCTCTACACTGCCAAGGATGCGCATGACATCGAGTGAAGAGGGAAGAATCCTGTCGCCGGTCCCTGTCGAGGGCTGTTGTTTTCCGGTGTATCCGGTTACGATCGGATACACGAGCCTTCCATGAATGTATGCGTCGGGGACAAAGCGCTGACCCATGAGCCGCATGCCCGTCGTGGAGGCGAGGGCCTTGGCGAATGCTTCTGTGCCCGGTTCGCAGACGATCTCTCCTGTCCCGCTGTAGATAGAGGGCGGGGTCGCGCGGAGGACTTCCTGGAGGAACTTCAAGTAAACGGGCTGTTCCAAAATGTCGGAGAACTTGTCGTTCTTGACGATTTTCCTGGCGATTCCGAGGTAGTCGTAAGGGGAAAGGTCGTCGCTGTATCCAACGAAGAACGCTGTGACCTCGTAGATTGCATCAAACTGTGGTCTGAACTTGGATTTCTCAAGCTGGGAGGCGATCAGCAGGGCTGCAAGGATCTGCATCTTTGCTGTGGGCACTTCCACCAGCGCGCCATCGTCTTTGACCATGATTCCCCGCACGAGGAATGTCAGCCTGCCAAGCCACATCATTGCCTTGAAGTAGCTTCCGAGGACCACGTCCTTAGTGTAATGACCTCGCGGGACGTATTGAGAGTAGTCCTCTTTATATGTGAAGATGGGGGACGGCGAGAAACCCGCAAGTTCCTCGATTAGCTGAAGTTCCTTCCTTACGACGGGGTCATCTGATGATGTCTGACCGTTCAGAAGCGCGAGGGCAACGGAGAGGTACTGGCGGGCCAGTGTTGACGCAGGGGCTTCGACGTTCTGGACATCCGGCTGCGGGAGCTTGGCGAGAAGATCGGTCAGGGCCAAAGCCAAATAGTTGCTCAACGTCTCTTCTTCAATTTGCGCCATCATGTCGTCAAAGAGCGCGTGATGAATATGCAGCATGCTGTCAGTAGTGATCAGCGTGGGGATGCCCATTTTGGCGATCCTCTTGTAGAACGCAGATATGTCGTCGCCTGTGATCGCGTCCGATAGCACGAATCCGCTGGATATCAAGCGCTTGTCATCGGGCGAAACACCAAGGGCCTTGAGGGCAGGGGCGCCTGCAATGGAGTCCAACTTGGCGGGAAGCGAGTGCTCCACTTTCGAGTTCACCTCATATTTGACGGGCTCGTAGTATTTGGCGAACGGAAGCGAGCGCATCTTGTTGACAGCTTCCTCTCCACTCAACATCTGGAGCCCGGCAATGGCCAGGATCACGAGCGTCGCGATGGCCAACAGTGTTCTTCGGATCTTCCTGCTCATTTTGCCTCCATATCATTGCGATGCTGAGGAGATTCCTCAGTTCAAGGCGTTCTGCCAGCGGCTATCGCGGTGCGTAAAGCGGTTCCATCCACACAGGGAGTTTTGGCGTCCTCCCTCGGAGCAGTCTGCGCCACTGCTCGTCCGAAAGGCGATCGCTGAGTGGTCGGGTGAACTCGTACCAAGAATAGTTGGGCCCAACCGCGACATCCAGCGTGCCGTCGTCCTTGATCCACAAAACCACGAGGGCAACCATAGGCCCTGTGGCGACCTCAAGCACTTTTCCCGTATTCTGATCGGTGTAGACATCCGACACGATAGATGTTAACGAACGGCCAATCCAGTCAAGGGTATGTGGAATGGCGAGTAGCTGTTCCTGTTGCTCTTCGGTCGTCGGCCTTCCTTCGAGTTCCCGAATCGAGACGTCCAGAAGGGTCTGAAGCAGTTCTGTGAACACTTTCACCTGATATTGGCTCGCGTCGTCCGGCTTGAAGATGCTGAGTGCTGTCAGTCCTTTTGACATTTGCCGATTCAGCGCAATGAGCCTGGCATACAGCTCGGGTTCCGGCTCGACATAGACGGACGGTGGCTTCACTTCGCGGGGCGGTGCCGCCGAACCTGTAATCGTGGCAGGTTGCTTCACGTACAGGATGGTGTCATGCCTGAGGGCTGTCCACGAGCCCAATGCCGAATTGAGTTGGTGCCTGTGCCAGTTGTTCGACTTTTGGAAGGGCTGGTATCCCGCTTCAGGCTTTGCCGGGAAAAGAGACGACAGCGAATTGAGCCATCCCAAGTAAAGATTCGCGTGCCAGTTATCTCGCGAAAGCCCCGTGAACTCCTTAGTAAGACGGGTGATCTCTTCATCGAACCCCTTGTAGGCGTCAAGGGTGAGATCCTTCTCGATCACGGCGGCTTCCCCGCTGCCAAGGATGCGCATTATGTCGAGTGAAGAGGGGAGAAATCTGGAAGGCGTCCCCGTCGATGGGTCTCCGGTCCCAGTGTACGAGCCAATGGTTGGGTAGACCAATCTTCCGTGGATGTACGCATCGGGGACAAAACGCTGCCCCATAAGCCGCATGCCCGTGGTAGCGGATAGAGCCTTTGCCAGTGCTTCGGGCTGCGGATCACCATTGAGAGCTGGCTCTGGATTGACGTATTCACCCGTTCCGCTGTAAATGGTGGGCGGAGTGGCTCGCAAGACTTCTTGGAGGAATTTCAGGTAGACAGGCTGGTCGAGGATGTCTGAGAACCTATCGTTCCGCACGACTTTCCTGGCGATTGCGAGGTAGTCGTAAGGGGAAAGGTCGTCGCAATATCCAACGAAGAACGCGGTGGCCTCGCAGATTGCGTCGAACTGCGGCCTGAATTTGGATTTCTCAAGCTGGGAGGCGATCATCAGGGCTGCGAGGATCTGCTTCTTTGCGGTAGGGATATCCACCAACGCATCGTCACTATCGGTCAGTTTCCCGTGTGCAAGGAACGTCAGTCTCCCGAGCCACATCATCGTCCTGAAATAGCAGGAGAGTCCTTCAGTTCTTGTGTAATGGCCTCGCGGGACGTATTGAGAGTAGTCCTCCTTGTACGAAAAGATGGGGGAGGGCGCGAAGCCTGCGTGTTGCCTGATCAAGTCAAGTTCGGCCTGAACCACAGGATCTGCTGAAGTTGTATCGATACTGAGAAGAGCAAGGGCGACGGACAGATAACGATATGCAAGCAATGAGGATGAGCCTTCAGGAGTCTTATCATCGCTCGCCGCGAAGTTCGCGCGAAGAGTGTTCAGCGAAGAAGCCAGACATCTGGCGAACGTTGGGACCTCGATCTGCGCAAGAACGTCGTCAAAGAGCGCATGATGAACATGCAGCATACTGTCAGTCGTGATTAATGTGGATGCGCCCAATTGTGCAGCCTGTCTGTAGAAATCAGGGAGCACGTCATCCGTGATCGCGTCGGACAGCACAAAGCCATTTGATGCCAAGGATTTGTCACCTGCTGATATCCCGAGCCCTTTCAGGGCAGGGGAGCCCTCAACGGAGTCCAGCTTGGCCGGTAACTGATGCACTGTCTTCGGATTGACCTCATACTTGACGGGTTCGTAGAACTTGGCGAAGGGAAGCGAGCGCATTTTGTTGACGGCATCTTCGCCACTCGACATCTGGAGCCCGGCAATTGCCAGGATCACGAGCGTCGCGATGGCCAACAGGGCTCTTCGGATCTTCCTTATCATTCTTGCTCCATGCCACCTTAACGCCAGAAAAGGCTTGGAGTTACAGCGCAACTTCGCCATTGCATTCCGCCGATGCGAAAGTGAAGTAACATAGTGTTATGGAGTACGTGGACGAACCCCGGCAGCCAGTGGCGGTTTTCAGGCCGCTTCGCAGCGCGCCCATTTCCCGGGCGTTCATGTTCACCTGCATTGGGCTTTTCGTCGCGCAGATGCTCGTGCGGGTCGGGGCGCACAAGGATTTGCTTACCCAATACCTGTCTCTTGACACACAGGCTGTTCTGGGCGGACAAATCTGGCGGGTACTCACGTACGAGTTGATCCATGACACCGGGACCATTTTTCACATATTGTTCAACCTGCTGGCCTTCTACTTTTTTGCACCGGCCATCGAGCAAGCTCTCGGAGCGCGTAAATTCGTCATATTCCTCCTGGCGGCGACGATCGCCCCTGCAGCCATCTGCCTCATTGCATATCCGCATGTCAGCGTACTGGGCGCATCAGGGGTTGTCTTTGCAGTTCTGGTGGCCTTCATTCTGAAGTGGCCAAGAGCGACCGTAATCTTCTTCATCTTCCCGATGCCAGCCCTGTATATGGGGCTGATACTGATTGGAATCGAGTTGTACTCAACGTTCCTCAGCGCTGTTGACCAGCCCAGCGGGATAGCTCATTTCGCTCATCTCGGGGGTGCTGCGGTCGGAGCAATCTGGGTGAAGATGGGGCCAATGCTGGAGCGCATTCGTTCCCGGCGAAAAGTAGATAGCGAAGCGAATGACGAACTGCGCGCGGATGAGATTCTGAAGAAGATCTCCGCCAGAGGAATTGGCTCACTGAGTTCCAGGGAAAGGAAGTTCCTTGAATCCTACTCGCGCAAGCGACTCTGATTGCGCCGGAAACCTGTTTGCGGTGTTCGCCTCCATTCAGGGGGAAGGGCCCCATGTTGGCGAAAGCCATCTGTTTGTGAGGCTCGCGGGATGTAATGCGGGTTGCACCTATTGCGACACCCCTGAAGCGCTTTCCATCCCGAAAACCGCGACCGTGTACACTCGCGACGGCCTTATCCACGTGCCCAATCCCTGCACGGCGCGAAGGCTTGCAGAGATCATCGACGGATTCCTCAATTCCTCGGCTTTTGCCGCGATCGCGATAACAGGCGGCGAGCCCCTGCAACAGCCCGGATTCATCAGGGCCTTAACAGGAATGTTACCGACCGTGAGACCCCGCGTGCTTCTTGAAACCAACGGGCTCTTGCCAGAAGCGTTGAGCCAGGTCATTGACATCGTGGATATTGTTTCGGCGGACTGGAAGCTGGCTTCGACCGGGGTGCCCTCAGCGAATGAGGCCAGGAGCACACAGTTCGTTGGCATTGCATCGGCGCGGTGCGAGACGATAGTCAAGATTCCGTTCAGTGCAAGTACTTCCACAGAGGAAGTACTGTCAGCCGTAAGGATGATCACCTCAGTTGCGCCGTCCGCGATAATCGTGTTGCAGCCCATCACCGAGCCCCACGGTGTGTGCCGTATTCCACCTGTAGCCATTCTTGCCCTGCATCAGGCATGTCTAAGAGTCAACGGCGGAGTAAGGGTGATTCCTCAAGTTCACAAGATGCTGATGATCCGTTAGGAGAGAAGATGCGCGATTTCGCACGTGTTACAGTTCTCATTGCGCTGATTCTTGCCGTTGCGACCGCGGTTCCCGCCGATGAGCCGACTGCCGTTGTCTACTCCGCGTACGGCGAAAAGGCCACAGGAATTGTCACTCTATCAGAGGGTG
>JBAZOJ010000224.1:0-5901 GCA_041648755.1 Candidatus Brocadiia bacterium | reverse complement strand
TTGTTGCTCATTGTGCATTGTGTATTGCTCATTGCTCATTGTTTGCGGTTAGATGGCTTTCCCGGCGCTTGTCTCGTCGCTTGCTTCTCGGCAGCGGAGTTGAGGCTTTATTCAGGAGATTGGCTATGCGCTATTTCGCTTTGGTGCTGACGGCTTTCTTTCTGCTCTTCGTCGGGCTCGCCCCCGCGAATGGTGAAGAGAATCCCGCGAGAGTCGGGATCACGACTCTCGACATCGGTGAGATCATTGCGGGTGCTATGCCCTGCCGCGTCTTCGCAGTTGAGGGGGATGTCTGCGGGTTGTTCGGGTATATCCCCTCTGTCGACCGAAACCGTGTCGAGTATCGGCAGATGACCACCAATAAGGTCCTGCTTTCCATTCCATTCGACCGGAACTCCTCTCTCATCGGCCGAAATGAACAGGCATCCTACGACGCAAAGACCGGGGTGCTGAGCAGGTGGGTTGACTGCCTCAGCAAGCCCGAGGAAATCGCCCCGCTGCAATTGGATAAGGGCCTGGAGTCTCCGTGGGTGTCCGCTCCGCTGAGCAACTCATCAAATGCCTGGTGGGTGCTGGTTGCCCCGGACGCCTTTGTTCTGGCCTCGCGCCGCGGCGACAGGATCATCAGGCTCGCAATTCGTAACCCCGGTGACCACGAACTCTGCGTCAGCGCGAAGTTCGCGGTCGCTGTTCGTTCAGGCAAGCCATGTTGGGCGTCTGCCATGTCGGGAACGGATCACACCATGTGGATTTTCGATGAGCCCCTTCGCATAGCAAATCTTGGCAGTGAGAAGCCGGCCTTTGCAGAGAAGACGTTGAAGAATCCGTATTTTATGCCGAGATACGGAGGCCAGTATGTTGGCCTTGTCGATGACCTCGTGCTCATCGGCAGCAATCTCACATGGCGGGACCTCATCGACTCGCACTTCCGGTTCACTTCGATTCTCTACAGGATTGACGGCGAGACCTGCGAACTCAATCAAGTGCGCAAGATCGACGGCACCGCGTTCCTACGTTCTCTGGAGCCTCCCATTCTTCTTGTAGCCCAAAGTCGGATCGTTACTACGCTTTGGTTAGAAGACCTTGACGGCAACCGCTTGAGGGCTTTCCCGGATAGCATGCGCACAAAAGTAATTGACGGAAGCTCCATTGTCGAGTGCTCCATCGCCGCAATGGACGCCCAGGGCTCGTGGATCGAGGTCATGAATGCTAACGGCAAGCTCGTGCTGCAGCGTGATGACGGGACTCCGTCCAGTGTCGTGGATTGGGACGCGTTGCGCGGCCCTTATCGATGCTCCGGAGCGTGGGTGGACAGTTGCGCGGTGTTCAACACAGTTTCCAGTCCAGAGCGGGGTGACGCGACAGAGAAAAAGCCCGAAATCATCACGATCCTGAAGTTTGGAAAAGGGACGCTGGGAGGTCCATGTCACTACAGCTACCAGATCCCATGGCCGATTGGATGAGAAGTCCGAGGTTGTTCCATATCGCGGGAGACAGCATGATCGGATCCGGCCTCCAGTGGGTTCGGCGTATGAAGATCAACGAGGGCAATGCGCTTGGGAAATAGACTGCATCCTCCCTCATCCGTAGCGGACGGGTCTCGCTTAACTCGACTTGGCGTTCTTGGCGCCTTGGCGGCAAATGGCCCATTCCGCTCTTATTCCTCATTGTGCATTGTTCATTGTCCTCCGGCCTCTGTGGTTAGATGTCTTCTCCGCCTCTTTGGCCACGCAGATTCTGTCTCTTTTCGGCTTGGCGATCTTGGCGCCTTGGCGGTTAATGGCTCATTCCGCTCTTGTTGCTCATTGTGCATTGTGTATTGCTCATTGCTCATTGTTTGCGGTTAGATGGCTTTCCCGGCGCTTGTCTCGTCGCTTGCTTCTCGGCAGCGGAGTTGAGGCTTTATTCAGGAGATTAGCTATGCGCTATTTCGCTTTGGGGCTTACGGCTTTCTTCCTGCTCTTCGTCGGGCTCGTGCCAGCGAACGGTGAAGACAAACTTCCCCGCTACGAGTTCGACCCGCCGGGCGAAGTACGCATCGACACCTGGTTCGCCACACGCTCAAGTCAGACCACGTATTCCTGCCCTATGCTTCCGGGCAAGCGCGTTGTCATACCGGAAGGCTGGAAATGGGGGGTTCAACTCGACGACCCAGCGGCGCCACATCTTTCCGTACTCAAAGAGCATCTGCTCGCACGGCGAGCCAACTCCATCGATATCGGGCATGATATCACAAAGGAGGATTTGGACGTCCTCGCTGCTATGCCCTGGCTTGAGGATATCACCCTCAGTTCCGTTCGCATTACCGAAAGCAAACTGGCAGTACTTGACGGATGCCATTCGCTCGAGAAGCTGACCTTCAATTTCTGCCCGTTTGATGACAGAGCGGTCGAAGGTCTGAAGAGCCTGAAGTCAAAGGCTCAGATCTCATTTGTGGATTGCCGGCTCAGCGATGTTCAACTGGCGGCCTTGCAGGGCAACGAGAAGATCAGGTCATTTTGCCTGAAGGATGTGCCTGCAGGTTGGAAGGGATTTGAGTCCTTGACTGCAATCCCGAATATGGAATTCCTTTCCCTTCACGGCTCGTTCACTGAAGCGGACGCCTTGCGGCTGAAGCCGATGGCTGGCTTGACCAGGCTGCATCTGGACTCCCCTGCGTTCTCGACGGGCTGCCCTGATCTCCTGGCAGGGATAGCCGGACTTCGGTTCGTCGCGGTCACATGTAAAGGCTCACCGGAGAAATTGCTTGTCGCATGCGCGAATCTGCCCAGACTGATATCTCTCACGCTTCAGGGCGCCCGGTTCGACGAGCCGTCCATCAAGGCGTTGATGTCGCTGAAGAACCTGGTGGGGCTTGACCTTGAGAAATGCACCGGACTGACGCCCGCTGCTCTGGAACAGCGCGGCAATCTGGAGTGGCTGTATGCGGAAGCGGATCTGCTTCGCAAGGTCAGCCCGGAGCAGGCAAAAGAACTGAAAGCGCTGAAATACCTGCGCGTTTACGGGACCATCGGCGAGGCCGAAGCCAAGTTCTTTGGCGGTCTGCAGGATCTGCAGGAACTGACGATAGACGAGGAAATCACCCCTGAGGGGGCACAATTCCTGTCAAAGGCACTTTCCGGTCTGCGGGACCTGACAGTTTGCGGTTCCCTGGATGATATGAGGATGCAGCCTCTCTTCGACCTCGCTGGATTGACGGGGCTGCACCTCCAGGACGCTGGCGCCTTGAGCAAGGCCGGGTTGGCCCTGGTCGGGAAGCTGGCAAAACTCAGGAAGCTGGATATCTGGGGTGCATCCAACGTGATTGACGACTCCTTCGTTGATGTCCTGCTGAAGCTTCCGGGTCTTGAGTACGCGAGCCTCGGTGTCTCGTCGGGAATTACCTTGGAAGGGCTCAAGAAACTTGCGACTCTGCCGGAATTGACCGCATTCATTTCTGCGGGGATTGGACTGCGGGGAGAGCGCATGTCGCGCGTGCACTTGGATTTCTTGAGGCTCATTGCCGGAATCCGCGGGGAACATGGTTATCCCGGCACCAATTTTCCGGGCAGCGGACTTTTCACACCCGACAAGTGGCCGTCCTGGCCGGGCAAAGGTGATATGCTCTACGGGTATCGCTTCAAGTACGTTTCGAACGCAGTCTTTCCGATGGCATCCAACGGTACTCGGTTCGCCTTTCTTGTCGTTCCGACAACCCTTGAATCCGGGACCGTTGCGTATCTCGGTCCGTCCCTGTCCATATCCTGCTTTAAGAGCGAAACGCTGAGCAGTGCATCCATCAGTAGGCTGGCCGCTGTTACCAATGCCGACGTATTGGGAGGTATGCCGAATGGTGAAGATTCCTGGTCCGTCAACGGCGTTCCTTTCCATCCGATGAAGTGAAGCGGCGCGAGAGTAAGGACGGAACCGCTGCTGCCCGGACTGCCCCGGCAGGCATTTTTCGTGAGTTGGCTCAAAAGGTTTGGTGATTCCGCGCGGTGCGAGCCCCACGGCGTCCGATGACACGGAGGCACTGATGCGTCATATGGTTTCCGCCATCGTCCTGCTTCTTCTCGTGCCGGTCTGTTTTGTGCGCGGTGAAGACAGCCGCGCCCGCTACGAGTTCGACCCGCCGGGCGAAGTCCGGATATACGCAACTGGTTACGGCTCCTCCCAGAGAATCTGGTATTCCTGTCCGATGCTCCCGGGCAAGCATGTTGTCATACCAGAGGGCTGGGATTGGGGTGTATACCTTTACCTGTCCGAGGCGCCCCACCTTTCCGTTCTCAAGAAGCATCTGCTCGCCAGGCGCGCCAGTTCGCTCGACATCGGATACAGTCTTACCACGGAAGATCTTGATGTCCTCGCGGCAATGCCTTGGCTTGAGTCCATCAGCTTCGATTCGGTCCTTGTGAAAGGAGATTGGCTTAAGGTACTTGAGGGATGCAACAGGCTTTCATTTGCTCACTTCCGCGAATGCCAGTTCGAAGACGATGCTGTCAAAGCCTTGGCGGACATGAAGGTGCGGATGGGCATTTCCACGCATGATTGTCTTTTCAGTGATGCACAGTGGATGTCTCTGCAGGGAAACAGGAATATTTCGTCCATTTGGCAGGATGATGTTCCCTTGGGCTGGGTGGGTTTTGAAGTGCTTCCGACGCTGCCGGGCCTGGAGAGTGTATGGCTATCGGGGACGTTCTCGGAGCAGGATGCATTGCGGCTGAAGCCTCTTGACAAACTGGAGTGGCTGGACCTTGATTCTCCGCTGTTCTCGGATGGCTGCCCGGAACTCATCGAGTCCTTGAGATCTCTTCACAGCCTCCATGTAACCTGCTGCAGATCGCCGGAAAGATTCCTGAACGCGTGTGCGGAATTGCCCGAACTGACTTACCTGGACATGAAGGGAGCCCGCTTTGATGCGCCTTCCATAGAGGTGCTTAAGTCAATGCATGCCCTTTGGTTGCTCAGTTTGGAGGGATGCACCGGTCTGACTTCGGCCGTTCTGGAAGATCGACGCACTCTTGCCTCGTTGGACGCCGATGCGGGCTTGATTCGCCAGGTCGGTCCGGAGCAGGCCCGAAAGATGAAGGCGCTTACCACGTTGACAATCATCGGCGATGTCGGCGAGGCTGAAGCCAGCTTCATAGCAAGGCTCCCCAATCTTCAGGACGTGACTTTCAATGGCGCTCTGACCCCTGAGGGGGCCAGGGCTTTGTCAGGTGCGATGCCGGGTTTGCGGGAGTTCAAAGCAGAGGGTCTCTTCGGTGACGTCCAGATGCTGTGCTTGGCGGGCCACAAGGAGCTAAAGACGCTGCAACTCCATGATGCGAGGGGCCTCAGCAAGGATGGACTCGCCCTTATCGGCAGGCTGACCAAATTGAAGAAGCTGGAGATCTGGCACGCGTCGGATGATGTTATCGATGACTCCTTTGTCGATGTTCTTCTGAGACTGCCGGATCTCGAGGACGTGTACATCGGAGATGCTGAGCGACTGACTATGGATGGCCTCAAGAAGCTTGCTGCCCAGCCGAAACTGACCTCGTTCTCCCCGGCACCGGGCAGATTGAAAGAAATGCGCGTAGAACGAGTGCGCGCCGAACTTACAGAATTGATCGTCAACATTCGCAGTCAGTTTGGCCTCGTCAGCACCAAGTATCCGGGTAGCGGGGTCCTGACGCCTGACAAATGGCCATCTTGGCCGGGCGCGAGCGACACGCTTTTCGGGTATCGCTTCAAGTACGTTTCAAATGCTGGGAGTCCGACGGCATCGGATGGGACGCGGTTTGCCTTCCTTGCCGTCCCTGCGACCTTGGAATATGGAACCGTGGCGTTCGTGGGGCCATCCCCCAACGTAGCATGTTACGAAAGCGAGCCATTGAATTTCGCGGCCATCGCTCGGCTGACCTCGGCTGCCCAGGCCAG
>JBAZOJ010000223.1:0-5991 GCA_041648755.1 Candidatus Brocadiia bacterium | reverse complement strand
AAAAGCATCCGACAGGTACGAGCCGCCCCGGACAACCTTGTGGCTGCCGGTCGGCGGGCCGGTAGGATCGATCTGAGCTTCGTCGGTGTAAGGGCCGTACCAGTCGCTGCACCACTCGGCGGCATTCCCAGCGATGTCATAAAGCCCAAGGAGGCTCGCGCGGCGACCCCTGACCGGTTCTACGCCGTACAGGCTGTACTTGCCGAACACGGCGAACTTGTCGGTGAAATCGCTGCCCCACGGGTAAAGAAGCCTGCAGTAGCCACCCGCTGCGTGTTCCCACTGCGCCTCGGTGGGAAGCGTGTACGCCATGAATGGCGGCAGAACGAAACCGGTGCGCTCTTTCTTCGTCAGCCAGTCGCAGAATTTCATCGCCTGTTCCCAGTTGACGCAGACAACCGGATGGTTCTCCGTGAACGGATTGGGCCCTCTGCGGGTCCAGGCAGCGCGTCCAAAATTGGGGAACGTCGGCAGAAGCACGGCTTTGGCGTCGAAGGCAAACTTGTACTGTTCGTTGGTTACCTCGGCCTCCGACATCCAGAACTTGCTGATCTTCACCTTTGCAACCGGTTGCTCGTCCTGCCATTTGCCCATGGAGCCGCGGGTGAATTCGCCTTCTGGCACCGGAAGGCTCATGATGCCAATCGAGCTTCTCACAGGCTTTTCGAACAACATCTTCGCGCAGGTCTGCATTGTTGCGCGCTGGCCGTCGTTCAGCGTTCCGCCAAGTCCGGCCTCCAGCCTCCACAGCAGGCAGTACGTTTCCAGCCAGCGCCCTTCCTTGGCGGCGCTTTCCGCGTCCAGCGCGGTTTTCTGCCTGTCGGCAAGCAGTGTGTAGGCCGCGACCATCTCGCCGATCTTCTGCTTTTCCAGGTCGTTTGTGGCTTCCTCCAGCGCCCGGCGAAGAACGCCCAGCGCGCTGGCGTACTCCTTGTTCTTCGCGAACTCCATCGCCTGTTCGATCAATTTCTGGATCTTGTCAGACATTCCGACAGGAAGAGGCGGAAGACTCGGCGATGGTTCAGGCGTGGGTTCCAGGCTGGGGGTAACTTGCGGCGTCGGAGTCGGCGTGGATGCAGGTGTGGCAGTTGCCGAAAGGGTGGGGCTCGTGGAACTTGTGCCAGTCGGGGCAGGCGACGGCGCATCGGACGGCGCTTCGCTTACTTCGGCGATCATGGGGCTCGGGCCCGGGTGCTGTTGCCCGCCGCGGCCTTTGCTCAGGAACACCGCCAGCAGAATCAGAACCAATGCGCCAGCCGTTCCGGCCGCAGCAGCGATGATCAGCTTCTTCGAGGATGATGGGCTGTGCTCGAAGTACACCGCTTCGCCGCAATCGGGGCAAATCGCCTCGGTGCCGGACTTGTCCGGAACGTCGAACTCGGCGCGGCAATCTGGGTTCGGACATTGGACAGAACGCATCAAGTTAAGTATATCGGATTTTGGGGTGTCAATCAACATTCTACCCCTCTTCCCGACGCCCGAAAAGTGCAATCGCCGGGACGTTGGGTATAATTCCTCGCTGGCAGGCCATTGGACTTGCCGCGAAAGGAACACAGATGGACGGCATCACGCCCCCTGTCGGAAACGACTTCATTCGCCAGATGATCGTCGAGGACCTCAAGACCAACCGGTTCGGCGGCCGCGTGGTTACACGCTTCCCTCCCGAACCCAACGGGTATCTTCACATAGGCCATGCGAAGAGCATCTGCCTGAACTTCGGAATTGCCCGGGACTTCAACGGGCGGTGTCACCTCCGTTTTGACGACACCAACCCCACCAAGGAAGCCGACGAGTACATCCAGTCGATCATTCGCGACGTCCGGTGGCTCGGCTTCGACTGGGGCACCCACCTGTACTACGCGTCCGACTATTACGACCAGCTTTACCTCTGGGCCGAACAGCTTATCCAGAAGGGCGTCGCCTACGTTGACGACCTGACGGCTGAGGAAATCCGCGTGCATCGCGGCACTCTGACCACTCCCGGCAAGGAGAGCCCCTGGCGCAATCGCCCCATCGAGGAAAACCTCGATCTCTTCAGAAGGATGAGGTCAGGGGAGTTCGACGAGGGCACACGCACTCTGCGCGCCAAGATCAACATGGCGTCTCCCAACCTTAATATGCGCGACCCGGTCCTGTACCGGATTCTCAAGGCCTCACATCCTCGCACCGGCGACAAGTGGTGCATCTACCCTATGTACGACTTCGCCCACGGCGAATCCGACTCGATCGAAGGCATCACGCACTCGATATGCACCCTGGAGTTCGAGAATCACAGGCCGCTGTACGACTGGTTCATCGAGCGGTTGGGCATCTACCATCCCCAGCAGATCGAGTTCGCGCGGCTGAACGTCACCCATACCGTGATGAGCAAGCGCAAGCTTCTTGAACTCGTGGAGAAAGGCCTCGTGCGAGGCTGGGACGATCCGCGTATGCCCACCATAGCCGGGCTGCGCAGGCGGGGATACACGGCTGAAGCGATACGTGATTTCGCCGCCGAAATCGGCGTCGCCAAATCCGAAAGCACCATAGATTTCGCGCTGCTGGAGCATATCCTGCGCGCGAACCTCAACAAGAGTTCTACTCGCGTTATGGCCGTCCTCAATCCCCTCAAGGTGGTCATCGAGAACTACCCCGAAGGCACCAGCGAGGAACTCGACGCGGTCAACAACCCCGAAGATCCCTCGGCTGGCAGCCGTAAAGTGCCGTTCAGTCGCGAGCTTTACATCGAGCGCGACGACTTCATGGAAGAGCCCCATCCAAAGTTCTACCGCATGGCCCCCGGGCGCGAGGTGCGCTTCCGCTACGCGTACTTCATCAAATGCGTGGGCGTCGTCAAGGACCCCGCCACCGGCGAAGTCACCGAGTTGCGCTGCACCTACGACCCGGCCACCCGCGGCGGCGACTCCCCCGACGGCCGCAAGGTCAAGAGCACCATCCACTGGGTTGATGCCGCGCACGCTATACATGCTGAGGTCAGGCTGTACGACCACATGTTCAAGGACGACCACTACACGATCGAGGAAGGCAAGACCTGGCTGGACTACTTCAATCCCGATTCCCTCGTGGTTTTAACCAACTGCCTTATCGAGCCCGGCCTCGCAGGTGCCAAGCCCCTCGACCGCTTCCAGTTCGAGCGCAAGGGCTACTTCTGCGTTGACCTCGACTCCGCTCCCGGCAAACTCGTCTTCAACCGCACCTCAACCCTGACCGACGATTGGGCGAAGATACAGAAGAAAACGACGTAGAAGTATTGATGAATGATGATTGATTATTGATGAATAAGAGGAAGAAGGAGTTGGCCAACTGCGTTGCCATGCAGGCGCAACTGCGTTGAATGGCCAAGTGCGGAGAAAGAAAGGAACTCGAAATGGTAGAAGACCGTCAGAACCTGCTGATAAGGACCAAGGCGTTTGCCTTGCGTATCATCCGACTTTACTCAGCATTGCCACACACAGCCGAGGCGCAGGTCATCGGGAAGCAGCTTTTGCGATGCGGTACTTCTGTTGGCGCTCACGTGCGGGAAGGTAAGCGGAGCCGATCGGATGCAGAACTCGTCAGTAAGATCGAAGTCGCACTTCAAGAGCTTGAGGAGAGCGTCTATTGGATCGAGTTGCTTCAGGAGACTGGCACGGTCGAAGTTGATGCAATTCCTGGTCTATTGGAAGAAGCCGATGAACTTACTGCCATGCTCGTTTCTGCCGCGAAGACTGTCAAGCAGCGTACGGCTCGAACGTAGTCCGGCGTTCCAGACCCAAGGGCATGCTGCCCTGAATTTGCCTGATTCCGGTTCGACATTCATCAATGGTTCGCAACGGCCCCAGACTCCGTCCTGGCTTTCTCTTCTCCATCGGATCGACACTCATCAATCATCAATCATCATTCATCAATCTCCTCGTTCCTCCTTCCTGACGTCTCTCGGATGCACCCTCGTCGCGAGCCTCAGTTCGAAGCTGCTTTGCTCCGAGCGGGCGGTCACGAACAGGCCCTTGCGCGTCAGAACCACCGAGCCCATTTTGAGTTCGATGTCAACGGGCGGCCCTCCGGGGGGAATGGAGTCGCGGAGGCGGTCCACTACGCCGGAGAAGAATTCGCCGATTTCGACCGCGTCCTCGGATGGGGGCGCGTTCAATGGGCTATCGCTCGTCGGCGCGGTCAGATGTATCACCGGTCTTGTACCTGACATTTGGCTCTATCTCCCCTTCAATACTCAGCGTGATAATTCCTGCCGGATCCACACGCAGCCTGTCGCCTTCGGGCGTAACCGTGAGGCCCATCGTGAACCGAACCCGGCCCACGACACGGGCTCGCGCAGCACTTTCGCTGACAACGGCGGTATCGCGCGATACGCGGCTGAAGCTCTTTTGCAGGCTTTTCACCACGTCCTCGAGATATCCAAGGTCTTTGGCGCTGGCTGCAGTCTTGCCGACCGATCTTCGAGGCATGCGACCTCCAATCTAATTGCTTGCAGATATTCTACGCTTTTGGCCCGGCGCGCAAATCAGACAAAGGCGGCAATCGCGCCGGTCGCGAACCCAAAAAGAAATGCGACCCAGAAGGCAATGGTCTCCGCCCGGCGGATGCGCTCGGTGAACTCGACGATGGCATCTCCCGGCAGCGTTATGCGGTTTGCCAGGTAGGACAACAGCCAGCAACCGGCGGGGATGGCGTACAGCAGCCAAGGAAGGTCGAGAGGCACCCGGTGCAGGGGAAGTGCGACTATTCGCGAGCACCATACGGCGACCGTGAGGCCGGTAACGGCGGCGGAAGCAATCTCTGCGAAATGGAAGAATGTGCCAAGGCTTGCCATGCGAGGGCCAGTATGCCACGCGTTCGCGGAAATGGAAGGCGAATGGGTCCGCGGCCTGGAGGGATGCACTCCGTCGTAAGACTCTTGGGTCGCTGGCCTCGCAATCCGCTTCTCCTCGACTTGACTCACGGCCTATCGCCTCTTGGGCCTCGCAAAAATCTGCTCTTTTCGCGTTTATTGGCGTGCATTAGCGGATAATCTCTGATCTTCATGGCCTCGCAATGATCATCTGCTTTGTCTCACAAGGCTTCGTCGACGAAGCGTTTGTGGCGAAATGGTTTGCGCTTTGGCCTCGCAAAATGAGGTTTTTCCTACCCTCTGCGTACCTCTGTGCCCTCTGTGGTAAAACCTCTTCTGCTCGTCTTCTCCGCCTCCACGGCCTCGCAATCCAGCTCTTTTCCGGCCTCCAGCCTATTCCTGGTTCGGGCTGTTGGCTCAGCTAAGGACGAAAGACGACAGCCTGCTCTGAGCGAGCATCGAGAGTCGAAGGGGACTACAGACTAAAAGGGGGAGCTTTCGCTCCCCCTTCTTCTACCCCTGACAGAACCTGAAGACAGGTTTCTTGGCCGCCCGGACCTCGTCCAGTTTGCGCACTACCGTGCTGTTCGGAGCGTTCGCAAGAAGCTCCGGATTCGTCTCGATCTCGTCGGCGATCTTGTTCATAATCTCGACGAAATCATCGAGCGTTTCCTTCGACTCGGTCTCGGTGGGCTCGATCATCATCGCTTCCTTGACGATCATCGGGAAGTAGATCGTCGGGGGATGGATGCCGTAGTCCAAAAGCCGCTTGGCGATTGCGAGCGTTGGGCAGTGCTTTTCGGCCTTGTCGGTGTTGCTCAGCACGAACTCGTGCATGCAGATGCGGTCGTGGGCGACTTTGTACCGTTTGGACAGCATCGCGCGCAGGTAGTTGGCGTTGAGAACGGCGTCTTCGGATACGGCCTTCATGCCCGCGCCTCCCACCGTGAGGATATACACGAACGCGCGCAGAATGATCGCGAAATTGCCGTAGAACGCCATCAGCGGGCCGATGGAGAACGGCAGGTAGTTGTTGAGGAGGTACTTCCCGTTGAACAGCTCAACCGTGGGGCTTGGCAGATAGGGCACAAGCCGCTCGGAAACAGCCACGGGGCCGGAGCCGGGTCCGCCGCCGCCGTGCGGGGTGGAGAAGGTCTTGTGCAGGT
>JBAZOJ010000222.1:0-6019 GCA_041648755.1 Candidatus Brocadiia bacterium | reverse complement strand
GCAAACTTGGTCTGCCACCAAATGCTGTGATATTCCTTTCTGCGGCGGCATTTGTCCCATGGAAGAACCACATATCTTTGCTGGACGCCTTCAGGGCGACTCGCTCAAAGGTCCCGAACTCTCTGCTAATCCTTTGCGGAGAAGACATTGCCGGAGAGAATGAAGTTCACAGAAAGAAGATAATTGCCACGGCGCAGGTAATCGGGCCGTCGGTGATCATGGCCGGGCACGTAAACAACCTGCGCGACTACTTGCAGGCGGCGGATATTTTTGTCCATCCCGCCATCTGCGAGCCCTTTGGCCGTGCCGTGGTCGAGGCCCAGGCTACCGGGCTTCCCGCGATAGCATACAAGTCAGGTGGAATGGAAGAGATCATCGAGAACGAGGTCACAGGTCTTACCTGTGAGCTTGAGCACAAGCAGTTTGCTGAAGCGATGGTACGACTGGCAGTTGACGTGAAACTGCGGCAGGCCATGGGGCAAGCCGCGCCCATGATTATGAAACAGAAGTTCACTATCGAGCGTGCCGCCAACCAGGTTTACAGCCTGTACGAGGAAATTCTTGCGGGGAAATTCCCCGCCCCGGAAGCGCCGCTTCCACCGTCTCAGAAGGAACTCAGTCACCTGAGAAGAAAGCCAAGAACAACGAAGGAGAGCCAGCGATGAAACTGAGCAAGTACTTTAAGAAAGCGATCAAGGTCGGCGGGAAGTACGATCCTCGGACCGAGGCTGGAATAAAGCGCGAACTGGAGCAAATGAACAAGGACTATTCGGCCCTTGGCGAGCGCGAGAAGCGCTGGTTCGATGTAGAGCGCCTGTGGAATCCTTACGTTGACGCGAGGGTGTTCTTCCAGGGCTCGGATCCTGAACTCAAGAAGGTGGCAGTAGGCATCGACATTGACGTGTCGGATCTGCTCCTCATTCACGAGTTGAACAAGCAGGGCGGCGGATTCAACGCCGTTATGAGCCACCATCCCGCCGGTAACCAGATGGCCTTCCACCACGCGCTCGAAGCCCAGGTGGATATGTTTGCCTCTTGGGGCGTACCCATCAATCAGGCGGAGGCCCTGATGAAGCCGAGAGTGGCCGAAGTCTCACGCGGACTGTTCGCCGTGAATTCCAGGAGGCTCGCGAAAGCTGCGGAGATGATCGGGATGCCGCTGCTGTCGCTCCATTCACCCGCCGATGTATGCGTGCAGTCTCATGTGCAGGGCACAATTGACAAGGCCAAGCCGCGCACGCTGAAAGATGCAATGGAACTTCTTACTGACGAGTACCCCGAGTATGCGGATGCTCGCAGCAGGGGCGAGGCAATGCGCCTTTTTGCCGGAAGCGAAAAGAATCAATGCGGCCGGATCGTCGTCAAAATGGCGGGCGGAACTCAGGGCCCTGTTGAACAGTTTGGCGAGTTCGCCCGTGCCGGAATCGGAACAGTCGTGTGCATGCACCTGCGCGATGATGCCCGCAAAGAGGCCGAAAAGAACAACATCAATATCCTGATTGCGGGCCACATGGCCAGCGACTCGATAGGGATGAACATCCTTCTTGGCGAAACGGATCCCGCAGGCGAAGTAGAAATTGTGCCGATGTCCGGGTATATTTACGTGGACAGACGGACCGGAAAGTAAACCACCAGATCGGAGCGACAATGAACGCCTATCGCCGGAACATAGTGGCACTGTTTGCAGTGCTTCTGATATTCTCTTCCCTCTCGTTCGCTGAGGATGTGAAAAAGCCCGATGCGGCTGAACTCATCGCCCAGTTGGTCAAGGCCGATGTGGACACCCGGTGGACCATTGCCCACCAACTGGCTGAATGCCCCAATGTCGATATTGCCGCGGCGCTCAAGAACCTGCCCGCTGACGCGCCTCCGGCCAACATGGTCGCGCTGCTGAGCGTGCTGCTGCCCAAGGAAATGGTTGACGATTTCGACGTCTATTTCCGTCGCGTGCTCTATGGCCCCGATGCAAAGGCCAAGGCAGAGGTACTCGATCTCATCTCATACGCTGTTCCCTTTACGTCGGCTGGCAAGGTCTTTCAGGCCCTGCAGTTGTTCAGCCGCGACGAGGACCTCGATACGGTCACCCAGATCCGCATTATCAGGGCGGGATGGATGCTCCTGATGTTCATCCCCGGCGCGGCCGAAATGATCGCGCAGGAAGACAAGAAGTACCCACGTTCGATTCGGGATGCCCTCCTCGGGTTCATGACCGATAAGGACCCGGAGGATGTCCGTAGCGAAGCGGCCGTCACGCTGGGCGAAATGGGAATCCAGGAGCCCTCCGTTGTCGCTATCATCAGGCGCGTCGCAAATGACCCCACCCAGGTCGGTTCGCGAGCCCGTTCTGTCCTGCTTGGTCACCCGATCTATGACGAGGTGGTACGCAGGGCTCAATTGTTCCATGTGGACCTGTCGAAGCTCGACTATGTGCGCCTGTCGATTGAAGCCTGCAAAGGCCTGTGCGCTGGTCTGGACAAGCATTCATCGTTCTTCGATCCTGACGCGGTGAAGAGTTGGAGTGAAAGCCGGACCGGCGAATACGGCGGCATCGGGGCGTACGTCGCCTACCAGGACAACGCGTTTGTCATCACCCGGCCCTTCTACAACGGCCCCGCCTACAAGGCTGGCCTGCGCAGCGGCGACAAGATCATCGAGGTCGGCGGCGTCGAGATGGTCAGCAAGGATGTGGATGACCTGGTCAGAGTGCTGAAAGGCCCCGCAGGCACAAAGGTCAAGGTCATGATCTTCAGAAAGGGCTGGAGCAAGCCCCGCGAGTTCGAGATCACGCGCGGTCAGATCGATGTCCCCAATATCCACACCGCCAAGCTGCCCGGTAATATCGCCTATGTTCGTCTCGACTCGTTCAGCGAGAAAGCGCGCGACCAGATGGCTGGCGCCCTGAAGGAAGTCAACGAATGGAAGCCGGACGGCCTTGTGTTCGACCTGCGTGGCAATCCGGGCGGCGGCTTGCAGACAGCCGTTGACATCGTCTCGATGTTCATCGAAGACAGCAAGATGGTGGTATATGAAGAAGGGCGCCCTGACCTTTGGCCCCGCCAGAATCACTTCTCACGCAAGGGCACCAAGTACAACTGGCCGCTTGTTGTCCTTGTGAACGAGTTCTCTGCCTCGGCGTCGGAAATCGTTTCCGGCTCCCTGAAGGATTACGACCGGGCGACTCTGGTTGGCGTGAAAACGTATGGCAAGGGCTCTGTCCAGCTTGTATTCTGGGTGAACAACTCATTTCTCACCTGCCAGGTCAAGCTGACCATAGCCAAGTACTATCTGCCCAAGGGCGAGTGCATCCACGATGTCGGCATCGACCCCCATGTCAAGGTCGAGATGCCCGATGTCCCCGGATGGGTCTTTGACGAAGCGGGCCGGTTGCGCGAGGATGGCACGCTCAAGGCCTTTATGGACAAGCTGATGGCCGATAAGAAGCTTGCGTATGCCCTCGCGGACAATGACTACGGCGACCCGTCGCGTTATCCGGGTTTTGACGAGTGGGCGGCCTCGATCAAGACCGTTCTTGACCGGGAAAACCTGCGACTGATTCTGTCTGAGGAACTGCGCAAGAGCGTGCAGGATGAGAAGGGGAAGGAATTTGCCTGTGCCATCGGCAACGATACCCAGCTTCAGGAAGGACTGCTCACGGTTCTGCGCAAGAGCGGGAAAGACCCGGCAGCCCTTGAAGATGTTGCGCCGTTCGTGCTCCTTGAGAGCAAGCGTCGCGCCTTAGCTGAGGCCGAGGCCGCCAGGCTGGACGCGATTCGCGGGAAGAACGACAAGGAGACTCCGGCTCCTGATCCGGCCAAGTAACGGATATTCTTACACTCAAACGACAGGGGGCGCGAATGCGCCCCCTTTTTAAGCAAGCGGTGCAGTTGCATTGAACCAGACAGAAATGACAGAAATTCTCATTATCGGTGCTGGCGCGTCGGGCCTTATGGCTGCAGCCTCGGCAGCCCGATGCGGTGTGCGTTCGCGCGTGCTCGATCGCATGGCGCGGCCCGGCTGCAAACTGCTTGCCACTGGTGGAGGGCGGTGCAACGTGACGAACGTGCTGCCACCCGACCGGCTGGCTGCGCGGTTCGGTCGTAATGGCGCCTTCATGCGCGACGCTCTTTCCGCGCTCTCGCCCGACGCTCTGCGCGAACTGCTGGCAATTGCAGGCGTTCCCCTGCACGCGCAGGACGGGTTCCACTACTTCCCGCGGAGTGAATCCGCTGCCGATGTGCTGCGCGCGCTTCTAAGGCAGGCCGATGGATTGGCGGTGGTCGAATGCGGAGCGTGCGTCGAGGGTCTGGCCCTGTCGGATGGCGCGGTTGCGGGTGCCATTGTCGGGGGCAGGGAGTACCGTGCATCGGCTGTCATCCTTGCCACGGGCGGCAGAAGCTGGCCCGATCTGGGCTCCAATGGCTCAGGATTTGACATTGCGCGCGGCGCGGGGCACACGGTAACCGATATCCATCCCTCACTTGTTCCGCTGGTTCTGGAAGATGAATGGCCGCGCAGGTGCGCGGGAGTGGCTGTACGCGGCGTGGTATCCACAAGCGAAAAGCCCATTGTCCGCGAAGAGGGTGAGATCCTGTTCACGCATAGGGGAATCTCCGGGCCTGCGGTGTTGAACATATCCGGTGAAGTCGCAAAGCGGCTGGCGCGGGACAAAAAAGCCACCCTGATCCTTGACTTGGACCCGGACATTTCCGAGGCGGAATGGTCGGCCCGTATCGCCGACTGGCGGGTGAACTCCGGTCGGATGAAGACGGTGAACTTAGTTGACCGATTTCTGCCAGCTTCCATCGCAAGAGAGATCTGCGTCCTGGCGGGCGGGGCAGGGGAAACCAAGGCGGCGGAACTGACTGCCGAGTCAGCGCGAGCCCTGGTCAAAAACGTGAAGAGTTGCGCCGTAACAGTTAAGAGCACAGAAGGTTACGACAAGTCAATGGCAACCAAGGGTGGAGTGCTGCTGAAGGAAGTGAATCCACGCACGATGGAAAGCAGATTGGTCAAGGGGCTCTACTTCTGTGGGGAAGTGCTGGACCTGGACGGCCCCTGCGGCGGATTCAACCTGCAGTGGGCGTTTTCGTCGGGGTGGCTCGCGGGAGCAAGCGCGGCAGGTTCAGCCGGGAAGCGGGAAGAGCATTGATAAATGATGAGATGAAAGCAGCCTTCTCACGCGGAGGCGCGGAGACGCGGAGGGCGGACAAGGCAAAGAGGGTATCACGCGAAGCCGCGAAGTCGCGAAGGAAGAGAAGCCAATAGAAGAAGACGAGGCCGGTCTGACGCGCAAGCTGTGAAGCCCGCGAAGGAAAACGCAGAATGATGAATGATGAGATGAAAGCAGCCTTCTCACGCGGAGGCGCGGAGACGCGGAGGGCGGACAAGGCAAAGAGGGTATCACGCGAAGCCGCGAAGTAAGAAGCAAGAATTTGTTTGCGTGACCATTTCGTAGAAGCAAGAGAGACCAGCAGCCAGGACATCAAGTGCGCGAAGGGAACCGGAACTTGACACTGATGCTCAGGAGAGGCCATAATGGGTTCAGAGAAAACCTATAGCTATCGGAACGCCATACCCCCGGGAGCGCCGCGCACCCGCGCGGCATCGGCCTGCAAGGCCGTTGCTGTGTAGTCGCGTTCACCGCGACCGACTCCAACGAGGTCCGCCTCAGGAGGATCCGCCCGTCTATCGGGTGAGGAGGGCGATACCCATGTGTTCGCCCGGGCTGCTGGCCTTCGTCTCTCGCCCGTCTCCTCTCTTATTCCTCATTGTTCATTCCTCAGTGCTCATCTTGCCCTCCGGAGGCGCGGCGAAGGAGGGTGTGCATTTCTCGCACCCCTTCAGAGGACATGCTGGGCATAACGTCTACGGCCTAATGCTCGCCGCGTCCCGCTTCGTGTTTGTCTTGTCCGCACGGGCTTCAACTGTAATGTGATGAAAGGCTGCCCCCGCCGGGGTAGAATGGTGTGTGTACTAACCATGAACGTCCTCACGGAAAGGAGGCAGCCAGTGAACATTG
>JBAZOJ010000221.1:0-6093 GCA_041648755.1 Candidatus Brocadiia bacterium | reverse complement strand
CCCCGTGTGGGTAAGGGAGAACTGCCTCAGGGACAGCGCGGGCGCCAGCGCATCCTTGAGCATTTCAAGCACGCGGGGCATCTGGTTGTCCGCGGTCACGCCCGGATACGGATAGCTTGTCACCGCGCGAGCCTCTTCATCCAGGAACGAGTAATCGCGCGACAGCAAAATGGGCGCCAGCAGGGCCTCGCGCGGCACATTCCCGGTCAGCCGCTGCGCGACCGAGGCGGGATCCCGATAGTAGCACCCAAGAAGGTATGCGGCGTAATCCGCGGCGTTCTTCTTCGATGTACGCCATCTCACCGGCCCCACGGTTTTCTCCGCGCCGTACAGCGACATAAGGGAGGGCAGGGCCAGGAATTCCCTGCCACACTGGTCGCCGATCGCCCCCAGGAAAGCGGGCAGCAGTTTCGGGGCGTCAGTGGATATCTCGGCGATGTCGCGAGCGTACCTGGACCGCTGCTTTGCCACCTTGATGATCAGCACCGCGGCGGTCGATCCGGAAAGGCCGTCGTCGGCAAGGACCTCGAACGAGTACTCGCCCTCTTCTTCCGCGCCGAAGACGCAGTAGGGCGATGAGTCGGTTCCGGCCGGAATGTTCACTTCAGGCCCGGACAACTGCCTGAACGCAAACTGCAGCGGATCGTTGTTGGGGTCGGTCGTATGGGAGGCGTCAAGGATTACCAGGCCCCCGACCTTGTTGGCGGAGAAGCACTCGAGCTTGGTCTGCGGGGGAAGATTGCGCGCAAAGACGCGCACGGCAATATCGTCGCTTGAGGCCAGGGAGCCGTTGGAAGCGGTAAGGAAGAAAGTGTAAAGCCCCTCCTGAGACAGCGACAGGTCGAAGATGGGGCCTCTTGCCGGTTCCGGCAGGATCATTGCAGGCCCGGCGATCTGGGTCCATTCGAAGGTCAGTTCGCCTCCGCCCGGCTGCCTGCATCTGCTGGCGTCGAGCCGTACTGACGCGCCGATTTCCGCCCGGCGGTCGGGGCCGGCGTCGCACAGTGGCTGCGCCAGGTTGCTGCCCACTTCAAGCCTGTGCTTTATGGGCAGGCTGCGCACACCGTCAGCCATGGCAACGAGCTCAAATTCGTATATGCCCGCCTGCGAGGCCTTGAAAGATATCTCCTCGCCCTTACCGACCCCGGCCAGTGAGTCGATCATGGGCCCGGCGGTCTGGCGCCATTCGAAGCTCGGGCGGCTCCTTATCTGTCCCTCGACCGCTGCGGTGAGCCGGATTTCCTCTCCCGTCATAGCCTTAGCGGGGCCGAACAGCCGCACAATCGGCCTGCCGGAAGCCGGCTTGACCGCGACAAGGAAATGCTGCGGCGGGGTGGCCCTGTTGTTGAAAGTGGGGAAGAACGCGAATTCGTAAACCCCTACGAAGGCGAAGGCATAGCGAAGAACCGAGCCCTCCGACTCGAACGGCACCTTTATCCCGCGCACCTGGTTCCATCGGCCCGCTTTCGTTCCGCGCGGAACTTCAGCATATAGCTCTATCCGCACCTCGGCCGGGGTTGAAACGTATGCCGCCGGGACTTCCGGCCCGGGAAATTCGTCCTCCCAGACCGTAACGGTCGTCTCGGCACGGGAGACTGCCGCACCGTCGGATACTTCCAGTTGGAACGCGAACGAACCCGCTTCGTCGGCCTCCAACTCCATATCGGGATCATGGAATACGCCATCGTCGTTCCATAGGAACTGACCCGCTGTCTGCCGCCATTTCAACGTGATCTTGTCGCCGTCGGGGTCGTAGCTGAGTGTCCCGTCCAGGCGGAACTTCCCTCCGCGCTTTACCCAGATCTGAGACAATGCTGCGCAGATCGGCGGGGAATTCCCCGGCTTAACGTAGATCTCGATGTCTTTCTGCTCCCAGAGCCACCCTTCTTCGTCCACCCGAAGCAGGAATCGGAACGTCGCGCTGTATTCCGGGGTGAAGCTGCAGACAGCCCCTCTGCTGCCCGTCAGGGAGACCGGCGGGCCGCCCGTCTGAATCCAAACGAAGGCCAACCTGCCTCCGAGCCTGCTGCGGGTCGCCGTTGCGTCCATAGTGACAGTTTCCATGCTCCGCGGCTGTTCAGGCAGGATCTTCATCTCAATGCGCGGCCGCTCAACGGCTTTCACCACCGAAAGCGATATCGCAGCCGCTGGGGAAGTGTCCTTGCCGTCATGCGCAACCACGCTGACCGTGCAGGCCCCTTCGGCGGCGGGGGTGAACTCGAACGCAGGGCCCGTGCCTTCGGCTATTTTCAGCCCGTTGGCCCCGGTCACGGTCCAGAAGAAGGTCAGATGGTCGCCATCTTCATCGCCAAACTTGTCGGCCTTGAAAACAGCCTTTTCGCCAGCGCTGCACTTTGCGGGGCCTAAGATGCTTGTGAACGGCCTGTGATTGGGGCCCTTTACCTCGACCCGGCATACTTTCACAGTCTTCACGTCGCCCTCGACGGTTTGTGCGGCGAAATAGTACGTCCCGGCAAAACGTGCGAAGAATTCGATAACTCCCGCCCGGGGATAGAGCAGCCTGCATGGCGGGCCAGACAGGAACCGCCAGCTTATCTCCGGCCCGGCCTCGGTGGCTCCCCAACTGCGTGAAGCGTCCAGCACTACTGTTGAATCGGGAAGGGCGGTGACAGCCTCCGGCACTTCAATCACCGGAGGTCCGACGTAAGGCGTCACGTCAATGGAGTATTCAGCCTGCGTGCTCCACTGCTCGCCATCGGAAACTGAAAGCACCAGGGCGTACTTGCCCGGCCGCCTGAAACGCACGACAGAGTCACCGCTCCCGGCAAGCCCTTTGATGGCATCCGGCGCGGGGGCTGTTCTTACCGTCCACCTGGCCGAAAGCGCGGATTCCTCGGGGTCAACTGAGGAAGATGAATCAAGGTTCAGCGGCCTGTAGACGGTCCAGTTGACGGGCAGTCGCCCGATTGCCGTGGGAGGCGTGTTGACGGTTCCGACCCTTACGTTCAGTACTGCAAAAGACTCCGCGCCGTAGATGTCGCGAGCCGTTGCCCGCACCTGGTATGCGCCGGTGTTGCGGAATGTGGCCGTGATTCCTCCGGGTTTTGCCGAAAACTGTGCCGCGCCCTCAGGTGCAATTGCCCAGCGCACCGCGTAGGGATTGCCCGACGGGTTGGATATCCCGGCAAATTCATAGGTATGGCTTGCACCCGTGGTGCAATACGTTGGCCCCTTGACTGAGACGGTTGGCGGTGTGCCCGTCCCGGTCCTGGACTTCGCAACAAAGGAGATCCTCTTTTTGGCAATGCGCAGCCCGTCGTCCGCGTAGCAGTCGATTGTCACGAGCCCGTCACCAGCGCGGAAGTTCAACAGCGGGCCCGTGAGGTCGGAGATCGGGTACACCGGCCCGGAGATTGGCCGCCACCATATCCTGACAATCGGGTTGGCTGACCCCGAACGCGATGGAGATGCGTCAAGCGCATAAGAGCCATTATTGGAGGATGGCACAACGACGATTGTGGGGCTCGCGGAGTTTCCAGGCTTCAGAAGACCCTCGGCCAGCGGTTTGGCCAGTGCGGGGGGGCGTCCCTGGAATGGTGCGGCGGCATCCTTCGACAGCGTGGCTCCGTCACCCGCCGCCAGCGCGATTGCCTGGTCGCCACGCGTTATCGAGCCTGTTCCCTCCAGCAAATACATGGAAGTGTCATCCACGCTGGCAACGGCCTCAAGCCTGCCTGTGAACCGCACCGAGTATCCCTTGACCTTCAGGAGGATTTCCCCCGCGATGGGGCTCGCGGATGCCAGGAGGCTTCCGCGCTCAAGGGTTATCGGGTTGCTGCGCGCGCCCGGGATGCCGGAGCAGGGGACGAGTCCCTCGACTACGAGGTTGGTTGATGGCCCCGCGATGACGTATGAAGCATCCGCGAAAGCCAGCGTGAGGGGGGAGGGGGTCTCGGTTGTAGCGATGACTGATCCGGGGGCGATAGAGGAACCGATAGCAAGTGCGATGGTCTTTCCTTCGGCCCGGGCAGTGGCCGCGCCGTCCGAGCAGAAGACCACGGAGCACATGTCCCTGGAAGCGTCACAGGCAGCGGGATCGGGGCAAATCAGGAGGGACGCCATCCCAAGAAGGATGACCAGCGCGAGGATGAATCTGCTGTCAGGCCGTTTGCGCATCGCCCCTCTGACCGAAAGCGTTGACAAAATCCCACTGCGGCTATAATACGGTTCGCGGGCATATAGCTCAGTCGGTTAGAGCGCTACACTCACATTGTAGAGGTCACTGGTTCGAATCCAGTTATGCCCACCATCCGCAAAACAAGCCGCCGAAAGGCGGCTTTTTTGTTCTGTGGCCTTGCGCCGGAGCCCTTCGAGAGCGGAACGCGCAGTGCGAATTGCGCTACTTCCAGATGCCCGGCACCATGTCAGTAACGTACTTGATTATGCTGACGCCAAGCTTGGTTTCCTTGGAATCTATGTGGCCGCTTTCCCAGTCGCACGAGACCCCGTCGGCACAGTAGAGCAGCAGGGGGCGCCCGCTGGGGCCGATTACGGCCTCAAGCGGCGCGTAGGCCGACGCGGCCTTGTACCACGATGCGTACAGCGGGTGTGAGCGGTCAACCGGCATCAGCGGATAGCCTTCAAAGACCTCGGCGCAGAACTGGCGCAGTCCCTCATCGAACTTCTTCGAGCCGCAGCCCGAAACGGCGAGAATCACCCCGCCGCTGAACGCGTACTTCTGCATGTTCTTCTTGGCGTCTCCGTCCAGGTCGGGAAAGACGTGGCCGTTGAAATACAGCAGTGGAACGTCAAGCCAGCGCTCGAACGGAGTGTCAAGCGTGATCGTAGCCCAGGTGCAGTTCTTGCCTACGCGCGGGGTGGGCATATACACGGTTTCAGACGTAAACAGCTTGTCCTGCTCCACCCGCTCGAATACCTCGGATGCCTTCTCGGTCAGCCGCAGCATATCCAGGGCGTCGTCGTTCCAGCCGTCGCCCCACTGGAGCTTCTGAACAACCACCGGCCACCGGCCCTTGGACAGGAACATCAACGCAAAGGCCGCGCCGACAACCTCATCCCAGCCGCCCTTTGCCTGATCTTTGGAGCATTCGATCAGCAGTTTCGCGCCTTGGTCGAACCAGTCCACGCTGCCAATCTTGCGAAGCCCCGAATAAAACCCGACGCGCTCGATGGCGTACATCTTGTACGTAAGGCCGTAGGAGATTTTCTGCGCCGTGATAACCTTCTGCATGACGAGGTCCGGAGTTGCCGCGTAGTAGCCGATGCCCTCGTCGATGATATCCAGCAACTCCGTGTCGGAGCCGCATTTGTACTTCGATGTGTGGTTCAGCGCCGCGTAGGTCAGCAGCGAACTGGCGATGCCCGCAGCCGTCAGGGTTGGCGATGTGTACTTCATTCCATTGGCGTCGGTCGGGCAGTATGGCCAGCCCTTTTCGGGCGTCCGCGTGGTTACGATGTAGTCCCTGAGGCGAACCCAATGCTCCGGTGGCTTGCGATTCTGGTACACGTAACCCCGTGCTTCGGTCCGCTCCGCGTGGGAGAGCCCCAGCACTCCGAATTGCGTGTTCGACCAATCCGTGCGCTGCGAAGAGACCTTGCCGACAGTCGCGTAAGTCGGCCGGGTGTAGTCCCACCCGCCGCTTTTTGCCTGGCGTTCGATAAGCACGTTCTGCAGCTTGACAATCTGTTCTTCGTACTTCTTGCGGTCTATCTGCTCATAGGCCATTATCGCCAGGCCCAGTTCGTACGTGGTAAGAACATCCATCGAACTCGATGCCAGAGCCTTGTCCAGGCCCGCGAGGCCCTTTTGGAATTTCGCGTCCTTGGAGTTGATTCCCGCCAGGCTCAGGGCATACAGGACCAGTGAAGTGGTGCCAACCGGATACATGTTTCCGGAGAACAACCACGTGCCATCGCCGAACTGCTTGCTGTAGAGGAAATTGACGCCGTCAACCAGCACCTGCTGGATCTTCTCGAACGGGATGGGCATATTCCCTTCCGGCTGGTCTTCCGCCACCGCGATGGGGAAGATTACGCAGGCAATCAGCAAGGCGGCGAGAAGGGAGAAAGCTGTCAGTCGTTTCATTTTGCCACCCCTGCTGCCCTGTTGTA
>JBAZOJ010000220.1:0-6165 GCA_041648755.1 Candidatus Brocadiia bacterium | reverse complement strand
ATGATCGGGACTTTCCCGAAATTGAAACTGACGTTGATTCCCCGCTTGTTCAAGGACTCCCGGTTCATCTCCACAGCGTCAAGAATTATGTCGGATACGTTCATTTCCTCGACAATTCCCCGCACCCGGGCTATTGCCTGCTGCAAGGAAATGATCTCCCCGATATGCGCGAGCTTCTCCGAAATGAACGCTGCGTTCGCCTGGATCTCAGCACGGGTTTCCACCAGTGCGCTGGCCAGGGCGGTCATATAGACCTTGTACTGTTCATTGTCAGGCTTCTTGTCACTGGTGGCCAGATCCTTCAGCCGTTCAGCGATTCTCTCCTTCGCAAGCAGGTCGGTCATCCCTTTCAGACGAATCCCTATCGAGTTGAGCGCATTGCCGATGTTGTGCAATACCTCGGAAGCCACTTCTGCCATGCCTGCTCGATGGGCATGGTCAATCAACTGCCTCTGCGTTTTTCGCAGTTCCTCCTCGCGGTCCCCCAGCAGAGAGCCCATTTCCTTGCGATAAGTGCTGAGCGCTTCTTGGGCTTCGTCCGCTACGGAGACGTCATTGACAATCAACTCGAACAATCTCGGATTGCCATCGTCGAAGAGTCTGCACGAAATCAGTGCGCTGCCGCGGGAGCCGTCAAATCGGCTGAATGTGACCTTCGCGGGAAACGCCGCCGAACCGCCCGAGAGAAACTTCTCGATCCCTGCGCCGGAAGTGTCTGAGAACTTCAGCACTTTGAATATGTTCACTCCGATCATCTCGTTCCTCGCAGGGAAAAGGAATACGCGCACCGCAGCCGCATTGCAGTCCACAATGTTGCCTGAACCATCTATCCTGAGAACCCCTTCCATAAGTTGCTCAAGGAGTTCCTTGGCTGCAAGCCGATACTTGTTGACTTCCTGGGCACGCTCCTGGGCAACACCTTCCAGCCTTGCGGCCTGCGACAGCAATCCTTCGCGCATTTCCTCCTCTCGGCTGATATCGCGAACCAGGTAGAGAATAAAGCTGTCAATGCCTGACCTTACTTGCCGTTCGACAACCGCTATCGGAAGCGCAGGCCCTTCCTTCCGGCGCAGCACCAGCACTTGAGGCGATGCAATCGAATCTCTGCCGGTTGGAACCGTCCGGTCGGAGATGCGCTTAACGAGATCCCCGACAGTCAAGTGGTTCAACTCCGCAGGTAGATAACCGGTCATCGCAGGAACTGCCCCATTGAACTCCACAATAGCTCCGTCAAGCCTCGCCAGAATGTAACCCTCCGGCAGGACCTCGAGGAGCTCACGATACTTCTGCAGAGATGACCTGATATCGTAGGAAGCTTCCGCGTTCTTTTGCTCCCGCATATTCACGGCTTGGTAGTAGAGCACGAACTCTTCCCAGACCTCCCCGGCCTCTGTAAGACCAGAGAAAAACTCGAAGTCCTTTCCGTCGCCCAAGGCAGGAATACCCTTGCTCAGTGACGACAGAGCCCCCGTTACGGAAAATACTACGCCAAATGCAAAAAGCAACACAGCTATCCAGAGAAAGGCGATCAGAAGTCCGGCGCTGATCCTGTTCCTCAGGAGAAGCGATTCGAGCCTGTGCTGGGAATAGACAACACCGAGAGTTAATTCTCCTGCCTTGACGGGGGAAATAACCAGACTGTACGCATCCGAGCCCATCTCGAACTGCTCATCGTATCCCACAGACTTCTTGAGCAGATCAAACAGGGAAATCGGGAGATTGGAGAGTTCGGGCAGTGAAAATCTCTCGTCCACTCGATTGTCTTCCGCCCCGAAGGGATACCACAAAGATTGCGACGTTCTGTCGTAAATGAAGACCCCAGCGCAATCGCCCAAGTTGAGAGCTGCATCGCTTGTCACTTTGCGAAGGTCATTCAAGCGAAATACTGCTCCAAACGCCAGAGGAGGATCCGATCCTGCAACCACTTGCACAGCCGCGACAGCCCTCTCGCGCGATGTCCAGTTCAGAGGGCGCGACCATACGAATCCCCTCTGACCTTTGACTGTTGCTGCGATGAAAGTGCGGGCAGCCTGGGGCTCGGAGAAATCGGATCCGGACGGCGGGGGAGTAATGTAACTGATTTCCCCCTTGTAGTATAGGAAAACACTCGTGGGCTGAATAGAGAGGTCGGGCATCTCGTACTGGAGCACCCGTAGCATCTGGGAGGCTTTTTCGAAGGCGTTGGTGTTATCCTTTGCCGCTTCAGCAAATTCTCTTCGAATACCTACCGCGCCGAAGACTGCAGTGACGTGCTCCAATCCGCATTCGATCTGGGCTGCGCAGGAACTTGTCTCCACAATCCGGTTGTTGTGGAGGTTCTCTCCAATGAGCACTCGCTCGTTGTAGAAGGAGTAGAGTATCCCGATTGTGCATATCAACAGAGTCGGAAGAACGAAGTACAGAACAGCTCTTCCGCCGAATTTCGTGGGGTCGAAATAGACAAGAATGGGACTCAGCCGCATCGCACCCGATTATACGGGCGTTTTCGGTTGTACGAACGAAGGCGCCAAGTTTCCGCTTTGACTACTGCTTGGCGCGCAAAGCAGCGAATATCTTGTCAAACAGGTCACACTCTGTCCGCCACAGCCCGGCAGATTCCTTGATCTGCTCTCCAAGCTCGATGTTCTTGTCTTCTGTCTCCGTATAGACCGGCCACTTGGGTAGTCCCTGTCCGTTAGGATCACCGCTCAGGGCAAAGTTGATCCAGAACGAGTTCATGGTCTGAGACAACGCGGCATCCACCTGCGGGTTAGCCATAGCAGCGGGGAGGTTGCCAAAGACATAGGGGATTTCTGCCGCGTGAAACGCGCCCAGCCTTGGGAAGGAGCGTGTAAAGTGATACATGAAGACCTGTGGCTGGAGTTTCGCAGCCTTCCGGGCGGTGGTACGCGCACCGACAACAAAGAACGCGACAGTTGAGAACTTGTTGATGGCCATTGCTACATCAGAGTCTTCCTTGGCCGGAAAGAGCTTCAGAAGTTCCTCGGCATTGTCCTTGAATAGCGTTTTCATCAGAATCTGATAGCCTGCAACTGTCTTGACGGGAAGTTGCGACAGGAAGATCGTGCCCTCATCCGAATTGGTGCCCACCATAACGGGGACAGGAGCCATTTTGCCTTCCTGCATCATCTTGTCGGGAAGATCCGGGATCACCCATCCATCGATGACCGGGCCATACTTGGCTTTTCTGTCTCCGAAGAGCCCCTGCGATGGGTTCGCTGCACGCAGGATTTCTTCAGCAGGAATTGCCCTCAGAGCGGACAGAACATCCGGAGCAGCATCACACTTCAACTGGCTGGCAAGCCTCTCTCCGGATGCTTCAGAGGATTCAAGGCCATTGGTCTCTGCCTTTAGCTTCCGCGAAATAAAATCAGAGCTTCCGCTCTCCAGGATCGCACGGTGGAAAAGACCACGTGATAGCGGTGAGACCAAATGGAGACCAACGCTCACCGCGCCAGCAGACTCGCCGAAGATAGTGACACAGTTGGGATCGCCGCCGAATGCTGCGATATTCCGCTGAACCCATTTCAGAGACTCGACTTGATCCAGGAATCCGTAGTTGCCTGACGAGCCCTTTTCGGATTCTTTTGAGAGAAGCGGGTGCGCGAAAAAGCCGAGTGGCCCAACTCTGTAGTTGATGGTGACCAGAACGATACCGCGACGGGCATACGTCTGTCCGTCGTAGACCTTCATTGACCCCGAGCCAGTTGTGAATCCGCCACCGTGAATCCAGACCATGACAGGCCGACGCTCATCCTTTGACTGAGCTGAGGTCCAGACGTTGAGATAAAGGCAGTCTTCGCTCTGCGGCGACTCCTCCCGGCCAAAGACCTCTTGTTTAGGCTGAATGCACCAAGGCCCAAACTCAACGCAAGGTCTGATCTTGTCCCATTTCTTGGCGGGCTGCGGAGGCTTCCACCGAAGCTCTCCAACAGGAGGTGCAGCGAAAGGGATCCCCTTGAAAATGCGGACCCCATCAGCTTGGACCACCCCGGAAATCGGCCCATACTCGGTAATGATATCGTTTGGGAGCGCCGGATTGGCGGCATCCTCGGACAGCACAACCAATGCAGGTGCGTACAGAAGAACCAACAGAGAAAGCAGTACGGTTCGCTTCATTGACTCTCTCCAGTGCTGCGTTTCCCACCAGGCAAAGGTGAAAAACAGTTCCGACAAGTATACCGCAAAGAACGTGCCATTGGGAGCCCGCGACTCCACGGGGCTGGGCAACAAGGTCAGGATCCCCTGCTCTCCTGCGAATCCGTGGTGCAATGACAAAGTGGGAGGAGGAGTACTCGGTCCGGTACCTGTTCAGTAAATGTACGGGAACGCCGGTTGCGCAACAGGAGTAATCAAGCTGGCCTCGATGTAGAACAGACTTCGACCATCGAAGACCTCTTTGCGCAGAATCCCGGACACTCTCACCCAGTCTCCGTTCTTGATGCTATCCGGCTGCGTGACTTTCGCCAGAAGTGCAACCGGCCTCGCGTCTCCAGCACAACAGGACACCAGCAGTCTGCCAAGCCCGATCATGCCGGATGGAATCTCGTTGCCGTGCGACACCACGCCGATCGAAAACACTTCAGCACCGATCAGGGCATCGCCTTCAGATTCTAACAGGGAGTAGGTCACTTCGGTCGCGCCGGAACCAGGAACGATCGTTGGCGTTGTGCGTGATGCGGAGCTTGAACTCTTGTTTGCTGAAGTACCGGGACCTGCCAGTTTGACGAGGCCGGCATCGCTTTGCGGGAAACCGGAAATGACGTTGAAACCAAAGACAAGAAGCAGAGCCGGGGGAAGGAGAAGAAGCACCGACCGTTGCAGTGGATCGAGGATGGAACGAGGATCCTCATAGCTTGTTACACACTCGCTGCACTCCGATTCCTCTTCGTGTTCGTCGCACCCGTCGTCGTGCCCGGAGCAACAGGAATCCTCATGCTTGCTGGTGAAGAGCATCCAGACGGCCATAGCTATGAAAATCACGGCGGAGATTGCAGGCATTACGGTATAGTCAGGGTGCAGGAAATAGGCGAGCTTCCCGCTGAAGAGAAGATAAATGTGAAGCCCTGCCCACACCAGGAGTACGCACAGCCGCACGATCTTAGGACGATCCAATGCCACGTTCACCGCATCACCCCGAACAGAAGATAGAAAGCAGTCGCCGCGGCCAGGCACAGCACAGGCACCACTACTGCTATCGCGACTATAGCGCGTCGGCTGAATGCGGTCGAGTACATTGACATCAACTTCACGTCGAGCATTGGTCCGAACCACAGGAATGCCAATTTCGCGTGTACCGCGAACTGGGTGAATGAAGCCGCCACGAATGCGTCGGCTTCGGAACAGAGATTCAAAACGAATGCGAGGAACATGAGGGCGACCGACGAAACCGTTGGGTCAGCATGGAGGGTCAGCAGTTTCTCCCAGGGCAGGAATGTCTTCAGGGAAGCAGCAATGAAAGCACCAAGGATGAAATACCTTGCGACGTCGAAGAAATCCGAACTGGCGTGCCCGATTGCGTCGACTAATTTCTTGCGCACCGTCCTTACATGCGAATTTGAAGGGCCGAACCCATCGGGAACATTTAGGGAAGAATCCTGTACTTTCAACCCGCTTTTTCCCGGCAGCCATGTCCCGATGATCAGCCCGGCGAGTATCGCGATAACTAACCCGCCAGCACATCGCCCCACGTAGTAGATGGGATCTCCATTGAAGGCAACCGCCGTTGATAGCGTAACCAAGGGATTGACCGCGGGGGAGGCAAGCATGTATGTGATCGCACAGCCGAAGGGCACTCCTTTGGTGAGCAGGCGCCTGACGACAGGGACAATCGCGCATTCGCAAGAAGGAAGGACAATGGCAAGTCCGGATGCGACGAGCACCCCGCCCAAGGCACTCTTAGGGAAAAGCCTGGCCAGCCTTTCCTGAGAGACGAATACTTCGATCAGGCCGCTGACGATGACGCCAACCAGCACAAATGGCATCGCCTCGAGGACAATGCTCAGGAACACGATCGTGAAGTCACTCGCCCTGGCGGAATCCTTCAGGTTAGGAAAGACCAGCAAGGCCAGAGCGACAACAGCCATGGAAATGGTCCAGAATATCGGCTCGCTTCTGAACGCGCTCTTGGGCTTCCGGTGTTCGCCTTCATGGCTCTGATGCCCG
>JBAZOJ010000219.1:0-6192 GCA_041648755.1 Candidatus Brocadiia bacterium | reverse complement strand
AACGCTTGCGACCGGGCCGTGAACTGTGGTGATCGTCCCTGAAGTATCCGAGATTCCGCCAGCCGTGGCGGTCACGGTTCCGTAGTTGCCTGCGACCGTGCCTGGGGTGAATGTGGTCGTGGCAATACCGGTTGGTATGGTGTTGGTTGGGGTGGGGACACTGCCGGTGCCGGTTACGGCCCATGCAACGCTAACGAGGTTCTTCGGGTTGCCATAAGTATCGGTAACCAGGGCGGAAATCACGCGCGTGCCCGTGGGAAGTATGTCCTCGGCAGTTGTGGGGTCAGTGATGACAACGAGGTTTGCAGTGGCAACGCCGACCGCAAAAGCGCCTGTGCTGCCAGTGACTGCTCCGGAAGTGAACGTAATCGTGGTCGAGGCCGCATTGTACAGCGTGAAGCTCGGAGTAGCAGTTCCGGCTCCATTGCTGTTCAGCAGCGTCGGAAGAATTGGCGCGAAACCACCGGCCGACGTGGCGGCTCCGGTAACGGAAACAGCAAACGTTGAGGACAGTATAGGATTGTTATAGGCGTCACGAGGAACGACCGTGATCGTGAACGCGCCGCCAGCAGTCTGAGCACCGGGGGTGGTGATATTGAAGTTGTTCAGCGTTGAGTTCGCAATCGTCGTGATGGAATTGCTGGTGCTGGCCGTCGCGCCGGTTCCGGTGACCGTCCCGCTATTCCCGGTCGTGTTCCCCGGAGTGAATGTCGTAGTAGCCACACCTGAGGCATTGGTGGTGGTCGGGCTGGCTACGCTACCCGTACCGGTCACACTCCAAGCTATCGAATCTCCGGAGCGCGGGTTGCCGTAGGTGTCGATGGCAATGCCCGACACCGTATATGTGGTTCCCGCTTGGACAGTGGCTGCTGAAGTAGGGTCTGTGATAGTGAACGAGGCTGCCGCCGCTGGGAGTACAGTACAGGTAACCGATACGGAAGTGCTGAATCCAAACGTGGTGGCATTCAGACCGGTTACGGTAATGATGAGCGTAACAGTCTCAGCTTTGTAGAAGACGAAACTGGTCCCTCCCGTAATCCACCCACTCGGAGTGGAGCAAGCGGCTCCAGTGGACGTCAAAACAGGAGCGCTGCCATTAGGCGAGGTCCCGGGCCCTGTAATGGTAATGCTGTTGATGGTCAGCGTACTTGTTGTACCTGCAAGCCACAACTCTATTGTGCTGGCTGGCGCGCCTATTGTCACAGCTTGGCCCGCGGTTACGGTTATGTTCGGCGTGGTGGCAGCGCTCAACGAGATCGCACTTGCCGAACCCGCCGACAACAGTGGGAAGCCCAGAATCGTAAGCACAAAAACGATGGCGACGAAAATTGACCTGCTACTCATGATCACAGCCTCCGTAATTGGGGCCGCCCTTACGGGCGACGGTTACCGTCAAAAACTGCTCTTACGCTACTCACGTGGAACAGTCCTGATGAACGAGGAACAATACAATCCGGACGCCCAAGGAGGGACGCCCGGGTGGGACGGAAAGTACGGACACGATCTATGTTAATCGTTATGCTCATTCTGCTATGGCTCACCTGAAACTGCCTGCCGGTTTTTGCTGACATCCCGGTCGGCTTTGTCGGACGACGCCGAACCGGCCACCGCTGCGCCCGACTGGCAGGCACACGCGAGGTTTCCCGGTCAAGGCCCATCATTATAAGCCCAACACTTTCAATTGTCAAGAAACGCCTAAGGATTTTTCGCAACCTCCCCTCCCGCAAGATTAAACACAACGCTGAGATGAGCCTTTCCCTCTGCTGCGCACACGGATTTCCGCTTTCATCTCTCGCGCACGAGGTTATACTGGTGTGCGTGAAAACATTGTCGTTCGCGTTGATTCTGGCCCTCGCCGGTTGCCTCGCACTCGCCTTTGCCGAGGAAGGGGCGACTCCACTCATCGGTAAAGGGCGCATGCGCGCCAAGTCGTTTACGGCCGGACGGTTCTTCTTCAGCGCAATTAACGCCGACGTGGACATTAGCGGCGCCAACCTCTCGCTCGACAACATATCCGCTGCATTCTGCAACGGAGGGGTAAGGGGCAAGGGGACCTTCGACCTGTCCAAGCGCCCCGAGTTGTTCAAGTTCGATATGAGCTTGTTTGACTGCGACGCCGCTCTCTTCAAGGGAATGCTCCGCACGACAACATCCCTGATGACCGGGAAGCTCGGCGGCAGAATGACGGTTTCGGGCGACTTTGTAAATGACGACATGATCGAGCTTGTCGGCGAGATAACCATGAACTCGACCAAGAACGAGATATTCGAAACTGCTGTTGCCAACGTCCGCTACAACAAGAACCGGGTGTACCTGACTAATCTGAAGGCCACCGAGCCATCCGGGGGCATAACCACTGGCGAAGTTGATATCGCGCCGACCGGCCCCGACTCCGGCTTTGCCATCGGAAAGCTGAAGCTGTCACAGGTCAGCGTTGCCGACATCTTCAAGCTACTCGTCGCTCGCGCGCCCTGGCTCCGCGGGACAATCACCGGCAATGCCGACCTTCGTTACGCATGGGGACAGGAAAAGCAGCAGTCGCTCATAACAGGAAGTATTGACTCAAGCGACATCCGCCTCTTCGGCCTGCCCTTTTCCGGCACAGGCACGTTCGAATACGACGGAACTCGCGTGAACATTCGAAACATCTCCGGGATCAGTTGCGGTGGAACGGTAACCGGCTCGGTCGTTGCCGAGAAGGGCGTGGTCCACCTCAACGCCAATGCCGCCGGATTTCAGTTGAATGACCTCATGCGAGCCCTGGGTACCGAGGGCGACCTGAAAGGGGAAACTGAAATCGCGGCTTCGCTCGACCTGACCGGAGACGGAGGGCTCGGCGGTAATGTGTTCGCATCCGTCAAGAACGGCCGCCTTGCAGCAGCCCCGGGCATTATGAGCATCGTGACCTTCCTGGGAATACCGCGATCCGCTCCCCACGAGTTCAATTCGGGCTCGGCGAAGCTGAAACTGGTCGGGCGGCGAATAATCGTGGAGGATGCGTCGCTGATCAGCGAGAAGATCACACTCAAGAACGGAAGAGGTTACGTTGACTTGACCGGCTATATGCACGTGCAGTTCGACATCTATTCGGAGACATCGGTTTTCAGCGCGCTGTTCGGGAAGTTTGGCAGCACAATCTGGAACCTGATCGACCCTGTAACCAAGGTCGTGCTGGTTGACGTAAAGGGGCCTTTCTCGGATCCGAAGGCAGCGATCGTGGCGTTCGGGAAGAAGGTGGATGTCAACGAGCCCATCCCCGAACCGGAGAAGGACGAGAACAAGAAGCCTGAGGAGAAGTAACATCCGCGAATGAGCAGCCAGTGGAGTTGCGCGAGACCCAAAGACAAAGAAAAGGCAAGAGCCAAGAGATTATCCGCGAATGAACGCGAATGAACGCGAAGTGACCCGGAAAAGAGCTTGCGTGGCCAAGGAACAAAAGCAAGAAGGTTCGGAACCCAGAGAATGCAATGTACGCGAATAGAGCCAGACCCGGAGACCAGAGTGGCCCAAGCCAAGAGTCTATCCGCGAATGAACGCGAAGTGACCCGGAAAAGAGCTTGCGTGGCCAAGGAACAGAAGCGGAAAGAAGAAGAAGTCCGAGTCCTCTGATTCCTGCCTTCCTGCAAGGCTCCCGGCCTCGGCCTCGCGGTCATTGCTACTTGCGTCCATTGGCTCGTGCTTCCAGGTCTCGCCGACGAAGTGTTGGCCTTCGCCGACGAAGCGTTCGCGGACCATGGCTGCCTCTTTTCTTCGGCTCATGGCTTCGGGCCTCACATCTCTTGGATCTTTTCGCGTTGTCTCTCAAGGCTTCGCCGCCGAAACGGTCATTGGCGTTGTCTCTCAGGGCTTCGCCGCCGAAACGGTCATTCGCGGATAACGGCTGCCTCTTCTTCTCCGGCCCGAGGTGTTGGGCCTCGCACTTTCTGGAACATTCGCGGACAGTAGGATCGCTTGGAGGTATTGCGATGACAGACGCAAATGAGCACGAGCTGATTCTGAGGGATGAAGTTTACCGGATCGTTGGCGCTGCACTCGAAGTATCCAACCAACTGGGCTGTGGCTTTCTCGAAGCAGTCTACCAAGAGGCAATGGAAATTGAGCTTGCGGAGCGCGCGATACCCTTTGAGTCGCAGAAGAGGATCATGATCTCCTACAAGGGCAGGCAGTTGGCCAAGGAATACTCGGCTGATCTCGTGTGCTTTGGCCAGATTATTGTCGAGATCAAGGCCCTTGCCGCAATCACAGGAACAGAAGGCTCTCAGATGCTCAATTACTTGAAGGGAACGAAACTCCCTGTAGGGCTGCTGGTCAATTTCGGCGTGCCTCAACTCGAGTGGAAGCGGTATGCTCTCACAATGAAGACTCGATATGGGCCTCCTACGAAACTCTAGCGTTTATTGGCTCGTTTCCCAACCCCTCTCGACGAAACGTTGGCCTTCGCCGACGAAGCGCTCGCGGATAACGGCTGCTGCTTTTTCCGGTTCGTGGTTTCGGGCTTCGCTATCTCCGGTCTTTTCGCGTTGTCTCTCAAGGCTTCGCCGCCGAAACGGTCATTGGCGTTGTCTCTCAGGGCTTCGCCGCCGAAACGGTCATTCGCGGATAACGGCTGCCTCTTCTTCCGGTTCGTGGCTTCGGGCCTCGTTATCTCAGATCTTTTCGCGTTCATTCGGTTGTCTCTCAGGGCTTCGCCGCCGAAACGGTCATTAGCGGATAACGGCTGCCTCTTCTTCCGGTTCGTGGCTTCGGGCCTCGCATCTCTTGGATCTCTTCGCGTTCATTCGCGTTCATTCGCGGATAATGGCTGTTTCCTCCTCCGGTTCGAGGCTTCGGGTATAGTTACTCTCAGAGCATTTGCGGACAAGGAGTTCCGATGATGAAGAAGGTCTTTGTGGATACGCTCGAGTCGGGGATGGAATTCGCGAGCCCCCTGCTGATCAAGAATTCCCGCCTGCTACCATCCCGGTCGGGTAACCTGTATATTGACCTGGAACTGGTGGATCGCTCAGGCAGAATCAAGGGGAAGATCTGGGACGCGAGCAAAGAGGATATGGAGAAACTCGCCGCAGGCAAGTTCGCCATGTTCAGGGGCAGGATCGAGAAATTCAAGGAAGAACTGCAGATCATCGTCGAGCAATTCACACCCATTGACCAGAGCAACGTTGACCTGGCGGATTTCCTGCCCACATCACGCTTCAGCGTCGAGGATATGGTGGGTTACCTGAAGAGGACAGGCGCCTCGCTTTCCAACCCGGATGTCCAGGCACTGTGGGACGTTGTCCTTGCCGATGCGACCTTCATGGACCTGTTTTCACGCGTGCCGGCCGCCGTATCGTACCACCATGTGTTCGTGGGCGGTTTGCTCGAACACACTTGCCAGGTAGTGAGGCTCGCGGACGCAGTCGCCTCGGCCCGGCCGGATATCGATCGTGATCTTCTGCTCATCGGGGCATTGCTGCACGACTGCGGCAAGGTTGGCGAGTACTCGCCGGGCCCGGCGTTCGGAAACCTCGACCGGGGACTTCTGCTTGGGCACATCTTCATCGGGGCCGAAATGGTGGATCGCTGGTCATCCTTCCTTGACAATTTCCCCGACCCCCTGGCAGATGCAATCAAGCACATGATCTTGTCGCATCACGGTACCCGCGAGTTCGGTTCGCCCGTTGAACCCGCGAGCGCGGAAGCGATGGCCCTGCATTTTATCGACAACATGGACACCAAAGTAGAGAGTCTGCGCGCGACCATAGCGGAAGACATGGCCGCAGGTGAAGAAGCATTTACGCGAAACCAGAGCCCCATGCTGAAGAGGCGAGTCTATCGCCTGAGCTTCAAGCCGCTGCCAGAGGAATACAATCCGTTTGCCCCCTCACCTGATGGCCAAAGCGCGAAAGATGACCTCCTTTGACGATCCGGCTTCTCTGCTCCGGAGATTTACAGTGCTGGCGTCGGCCGACTTTTCGTTCATGCGGAAGGCTTAAGTCATGGGGGCCCCGCCCGTACTGCGCCCACGCACCTCACTGCCGACCTGTTTGCCTCTTGCGTCGCGACTTTGTTTTATCGCCATCAAGGATGACTTCTGCAGTGGGCAATGAGGCGTGGAATCGACTGGCGTATTGCCAAACCCCCTCGGCAAAGCGCCTATCCTGCGTCACGAATGCGAACCGCCCGTCCGGCGAGTGCGCTCGAGAGCTCATG
>JBAZOJ010000218.1:0-6197 GCA_041648755.1 Candidatus Brocadiia bacterium | reverse complement strand
GATCCCCCGCAACTGCTCAAGCAGTGGCCGGTCGGGGAGGATGTCGAGTATGACCTGTCGCCGGAGGGCTTTGCTGCAGCTTTTGGAGACGGCAGGTCTAAGAGGTACTTCAGAGGAATTCAGAATGTAAATCTGCCGGGATACAGCGTCAAAGATCTGAAACAGGACTTCACCCCCGGCGTCTTTTATCACTATGCTGCAACCGTGTGCAGTTTGTACACGATCAGTGCGTACGAACCGGACGCTGATTACATTTTCTACGACTACCCGATCACAGTGCTCATAGCGCAGCCGGAGACGAACGCCAAGCCGGATGAAGTGATTGTCGGCCTGAAGTGGAATGAGTTGGACACCTGGTTAGGCAGGTGCGGTCTCGAACTGAAAATGAAACGGATGTGGAACGCTGCGGAATGGCTTGAGGACAAGGCCAACGCAGACGCGCTGACCGCAGCCGACGAACTATACAAGAAGCTTGAAGTGGATACAAAGGCGAGATGGAAAGCTGGCCGGGAAGAAGCTGAGAAGAGAAAGAAGGCCTTCTGGGGCGAGTAGATTTTTGGCCTCCGCCCGTGGAACCCTCGGGCGGAGGCGTAGGTTTGGCTCGCGCTTCATGGCCTCGCCGACGAAGCGTTGGCTCGGACTTCCGGACCTCGCCGACGAAGCCTTGGCGCGGACGACCAGCGCCGACCACGCAAGGGGAGGGCAGGTTATCTTGCGAGCAACAGCTCTTCCACGTCGCTTCCAATGCCTTGACTTGTCTGGGAAACACCCGTAGAATGCGCGCGTAATTGCCAGTTTCTAAAAGTGTCAAACTGGAATTCAAGAGAGACTTTTCTGTCTGGCTGTTCAGTTCCGTTCAGGTATACTAATGAATTGCGGGCGCGATTCGGTGACTTGATCAAGAAGGGAGCCTTATGCGAAACTGGGTTCTGGGCAGGGCATTGATAGTCCTGGTGATACTGTTGGCTGTTTTTGTCGCGCTGCAGTTCCGTGGCAATCTGTGCCTTCCTGAAGAACCTGCCATCCGGCCGACTCCCGGCGCACAGGGGGGCACTACCTGCTCCGTCAGTTTCTCCTTTCCTCCGGACAAGTACGGCACGCCTGATCCCAATAATCGGTTCGAGGACAACTCGCTCCTGCTGCTTTCGAAGTCGCCGGACTGGTTCTGCGCGATCGTGTATGACTCTGGCAGTGTGAGGATGGCCTCCTTTTCCTATCCCGATGGCAAGCTGCTCGGAAGCTCCGACTGGTTTTTGAGCGGGTTGCTGCCGGGTAGGGACCGTATAGGACTCTACCTTGATTTTGCTGGAGCCAAAGATGAGAAAGACGCCAGCCTGTTCGTTCTGGAATCGGATGCCGATCTGAAGGCGCCCCAGCCCGGCGGGAAGGCGTTCAAACTGCCGCGGAAGCTCACTGCCGGGCCGCCCGGCTACACCCTGTATACCGGCTCGAAATGGTGGATAATGTACGGGGAAGACAGCATTGTGCTGATTGACCGCCAGACTGGTAAAACAAGAAGCCTGTCGGCGCTCTTTGGCGAAGAGTCGCGTTGCACGGTCTCCGATGATCTCGTCATTCAGATGAAGTTGTCGAGGACGGATTCGCGCTTTTTCCTCGATACATCCCGCGAGCCCGATGAACCGGCGTACTATGCCGACTTGTCAGTCCCAGATTCGACCTGGAAGCAGTTCCCCTTCGACATGGAGCATCCCGAGTACAACCCGGCGTTGTGGATCCCAGTCGGGCGGAGCGTCATTGCCTCGCGTTCCGAACACTATGGGCTCACTCAAAGGATGTCGTACGGTAGTATTTCCGAGGCCGGCGAGATGAACTGGGAGATCTGCGGCGATGCAAGCGGCAGCGTTACCTTCTGGAATGGGAAGAACGTGGTGCGGATCAGCAGCGAAGTGATGCACAATGCATGGCGGCCGCAGTCCAACTGGTTCGCGAAGGCCGACTATTTTGACCCTGGCAGCCAATGGGAGTATCTGGCATCCGGCATCAGCGAATATCGAAAAGACGAGCGTTGGACTGTTTCCATGGCAGTTGCGCCCGGCAGGCGTTTGGACTCGATCCTGACGAAGGAAGGGTTCGTGTTCCGCAGGTCGGACGCCGTCGAGCCCAGGGAATGGAAGTCCGCGGAGGGCTTCAGCCGGTGGAACTCCTGCGTGATGGACGGCAGGTTCTATTGCTGGACATGGACGATCGCGCCCGACAATGGAGACCAGTGTAACATTAGCATAAGCGAGTTGGGCAAGGATTTTATGCCAGGCGTGTTCTCGAACGCAATGGACTACATCCGGTGAGCGGGCGTCCGCCAAGGATATCGGAAAGCGAGCTGACGAAATGAGGAAGTACCTGTTCTTCCACGTTCTGTTTGCAGCGTGTCTTTTTGTGTGGGCAAGACCGGCTGTTGCCGAGACCCGCACCGTGGTCATCTCGGGGACGAGCGCCGTCCGGAATGCGGTCACCGGCGAGGTGACAATGATCTCCAGAAAAGGGACGCCGGTGAGCGTAGAGCCCGGCGAAATACTGCAGGTGCTCCAATGCTACTGGGAGCCGGTGCGCGACGACAACGGGAAGCGGCCCTTCGAGTCTCACGCCACCTACTTCGGGTACCCCGACAGGGATCAGACGCTCTATTACCCGTATTACATCGTCCCCAACGATCCTCCTCCCACGATGCAGTTCGCTGAGACTGATCAGACGTACCTCTGCAATGGCGCCATCTATGGCATCTTTCTCGGTTCGAAGGAAATGGTGCAGTGGCTGAAGGCGGCAACCAAGGATGAGCTGGCGTCGCTCTGCTACGTGTACATCAGGTCAGTGGAAGACCCCGACAGCCTATCGCGGTTGGCCGGTCGGCAATTGGTCGTCAGTCTCGACGGAGACTTGAGGGAATGGCACTCCCGCCTGAAATGGCTTTCCCTTCGAGGATTGGCATTTCACTGGAACTATTCGCCATTCGGCATCAGGCTCGGAGACCTTCCCGAGCTTCGCTTCTTCGCCTACATCGGCGACAGATTTTCGAAGCTCAAGCAGATGACTTTCGAGGGGGATCTCTCTGCCCTGGAGTCAGTGAGCTTCTGGGGATGCACGAAGCTGTCGTCGGTCCCTGGGCTCTCCTCCTTGCCCAACCTGAAGTACTTCTTCGTTGCCGACGGGTCGGCACTTGGCGATGGCAGTATCGCTACCGCCGGGCCTCTTTCCGGAATATGCATGAGGGACTGCCCCAAGCTAACTACCTTGGCGGGTCTGAAACTCGGTGCCGGGACGAAGTTCGCCGATTTCAGATTCTGCAAGTCGCTGAAGGACGTCTCCATGCTGAAGACCTGCACATCCGCCCGCGCGATACTCCTGTCTTCAAGCCCGCAACTGGCCGATGTGTCTTTCCTCTCCGAACTGCACGGAATCGAGGTGCTCGAGATCTCGGATTGTCTCGGCTTATCGGCGATCCCCGACCTTGACGGCAATCCGAACCTGACGTTTCTCGCGGTCGGGGGGAACAGGCTCAAGAGCCTCTCTTTCCTTGCCGACTGTCCTTCACTGAAGCATGTCGAGCTCAACAACTCCCCAGAAATCGAGTCACTGGAAGAACTCGCAGGAGCCACTCAACTGCAGGCTCTGGTTCTTTCATGCTGTCCCAAGGTGCGTTCCCTCGCCCCTCTCGCCGGGCTGAAGGATCTGGAGTCGCTGGATGCGTCCAGGACGGGTATCGTCTCCCTCGAGGGCATCTCCAATGCGATTGCACTCACTTCCCTATCGTTGGCGGACTGCGAGGCTTTAACCGACATCAGCCAGTTGGAGTCCGCGCCGGGCATCGTGGTCCTCGATCTCTCCGGCAGCCCGAATGTCTCCTCTCTTTCCCCCATACGGTCGCTGCGCGCTCTGTGGCGCCTTTCGGTTTCAGGCTCTGCCGACAAGGACTATTCGCCCTTGGGGGAAGCGCAGACCCTCTTCATGCTGGGGATGTCAAAATGTCCGGGACTCGCGAACCTCGATTTCTGTTCGAAGCTCAAGGCTCTGAGCTCTCTCGACATCTCTGATTGCGCAGATCTCGCGGACGTCTCCGGACTTGTCGGCTCGACAGCCCTCGAAGTGCTGACTATCGGGAATGCGCCCCTGTTGCGTTCCCTGCAGCCCCTGGCAGGCTCCGCGTCTCTTCGCGCTATCTGGCTGTCGAAAATGCCCGGGCTGTTGGAGGGAGAGGTCGAAGGTCTGCGGAAGGCGCTGCCGAACTGCCAGGTCTTCCTGAAAGAACAGTGACGGACCGCGAGGCAGTCCGCATAGCGGGCACGTTGCTGACCGGCCTCCGAGGGCGATTCCGAGTGAGCCTTCAAGCGCAAGCTGGGCTTGGTCGCCCGACTCGCGTCTCGTGTCGTTTTGAACGCCTTTGCCGTACGCCCCGTCAAGAACCAACAGCCAAATACCCCCTCTTCAAGGCCTCCGGTGCCCGCGCTTCTTTTCCTCTTGGCATTCCATCCTCGCGTACCGCTTCCCGATGGGAAACCACTCCCCTGGGAGCGCCGCGTACCCACGCGGCATGCCTTTTCTTCTCGTTCCCTCTCCCTCTGGGAGAGGCATGGAGAGGGTTCTTCTTCCCGGACAACAATGAGCCCCCAACCAGTCCCTTACCCCCTCGACATGGCTCGGGGCTTTCAGCCCTTCCCCTCTCCCAAAGGTAGAGGGGCGCGTCGCTCTCATGGCCTCGCCGCCGAAGCGGTCGTGTCGTTCGTGTCGAGGTCTTGGTTCGCCGTCCGTTCTGCCCGGGCAAAGGTCATGTTCGTGTATTTCGTGTGTTTCGTGGTAGATCTCTTCCTCTTTGGCCACGCATCCAACTCTCTTCTAATCTCTCCGCGTCTCCGCGCCTCCGCGTCTGCCGCCGCTGTATGCAGCGGTGGATGACCCTGTGGGTGAGAATAGCCGCTGCTCTTTGTTCGTATGTTTGGCTCGCGCTTTCCGCGCCTCCCCGACGGAGCGTTGGCTCGTGCTCCTGGCCTCGCCGACGAAGCGTTGGCTCGTCTTCAGACCTCGCCGACGATGCGTTTGTGGTAAGAATGCCCATTCTTGGGCCTCGCAAAGAGTTCTTCTTTCCTCTGCGAACCTCTGAGTCCTCTGTGGTAAAACCTTCTGCGCCTTCTTCCGTGTATTCGAATGTTGGCTCTTCTTCAGGCCTCGCAGCCGAAACGTTCATTAGCGGATGATCCCCTTCGGCTGCCTTCTTCCCATTTCCGTGCTTTCCCGACAAAGCCCGCCTCCTGCGTCCAAGATAAGTGCGCGCATCCGCCGCGAAAAGGGTAGAATTAGGTTATGCGAGGACGCAGGTCGCTTCTTCTTATCGTATTGCTCACGCTGGTCGCCTTGCCGGGCTGCGCACCGGCCCGTAATCCCTACGCGGGCATCTCGGCAGTCCAGTACGCGATCCCCGAGCCCGATGCGGTCTCCTCGTCTTTGCTGCCTCCGCCCCGCCAGATTTCCGATCCCCGCCTTGACGACATCGAAGCCCGCATTGCCGCGCTACCGTATAACCACCGACCTCTGCTGTACGCTGACTACGGCATCGAGGCGATGTACCTCGGTGACATGGTCAAAGCGGAGCGGTTCCTCGACGCTGCCATTGCCGCAATGAGCAGCATCACAACCGGCGATGCTTCCGCGGCCACCAGCATGAAGGGCAGCGAAGCCGACAAGCTGTACAAGGGCGAGCCCCATGAGCGGGCGCTTGTCTATCTATACCGTGGATTGCTCTACATTGCCCAGGGCGAGCCGGACAATGCACAAGCCTGCTTCGTAGCGGGCGCCCTTGCCGACGCGATGGCCGAACACGCCGAGGATCGCTGCGACTGGATGACGCTGGACGTAATGGCGCTGCAGAGCAAGAGGCTCGCGGGATTCACCGATGCCGATGACTGGCGGACTTCTGTCGAGAAGAAATACGGTTCCGCCCTTCCGCCCGGCTGGGACTCCGCCTTTCGCGAGCCGGTATTCATCATGGCTGCCTCGGGTCGTGCGCCGCTGAAGGTTCCGATGAGAAACCGCGATATGCCGATGAAGCTTGGCTATGTCGAGGCCCGCAGCGAAGTAAGCGCGGTTCGGGTTCGGCAGGGCGGAAAAGAGGGGACTGAAATCCCTCTGCCCCTTGCCGACGATGTGTATGTGCAGGCAGCTTCGCGCGGAACCCGGAATATGGACGCCGT
>JBAZOJ010000217.1:0-6197 GCA_041648755.1 Candidatus Brocadiia bacterium | reverse complement strand
GCTCCCGGCAACGGGGCAAGATCGAATAGCAGAATGCGCGGATCTACGAGCTTGACCACATCCCTGTTTCGAGGCATACTTGACAAACGACTACATAGCAGCCGCCAAGGTCGCCAAGTCGAGAAGCCTCTGATTGCGAAGCCAAGGAGACCGAAAACAGCCGTCTCACCCACAGGGTCATCCATCGCTGCAAACAGCGGCGGCAGACGCGAAGGCGTACCCAAGCCCAGCTTTCGCTTGAAGGCGAAGTACTCCCTTGAAGGGTGACGAAGCCGCAAAGGTCGGAAAGAATGAGGATTGCGAAGCCAGAAAGCCAAGGAGATTCTGTCCGCGAATAAACGCTAATGAACGCTAACAGACGCGAAGAAAAAATGGTTTTTGCGAGGCCCAAGAGCCGAAGAGGCCATGAGCTAAGTCGAACGGAGGGCATTTTCTACCACGAAATACACGACCGCTTCGTCGGCGAGCCCTGAGAGCCAACGTTTCGTCGGCGAGCCCTGAGAGCCAACGCTTCGGCGGCGACGCCGAAGAACGAGCCAAACACACGAAAGAAGAGGGTCTCACCCACAGGGTCATCCATCGCTGCATACAGCGACGGCAGCGCGGAGGCGTACCCAAGCCCAGCTTTCGCTTGAAGGCGAAGTACTCCCTTGAAGGGTGACGAGGCCGCGAAGAGAAAGGGAAGAAGAGTTCTTTGCTGTGAAAACCTGAGCAAGACCAAGAAGTAAGACGCGAAGACTCGCTTGCAGGCAAGCAGCCAGCAGCAACTCCCGCCAACGCCGTGTACAATACCGGCCTCGTATGCTTCGAATTGCCAGATTTCTTCCTCTCCTGATCTCGTTGATGCTCATTGTCGGGTGCAGTCCGAGGCAGCCTGCGGCCGTGCAATACCCCAAACTGCCGATAACGCTCAAGCCGTCCCTTGTCGTAATGGGCCCCGCGTGCAAGTCCATCCTGATGGCAGGCGAAAGCCGCACTGTCTTTGAGCTGTCCGTCCCCGGCCTGAGGGTCTTGCGGACGTGGCTGCTGCCCGATGAACCTGACGGGCTGGTGGTGTTTGCCGACCGGCGGGTCGTTTCGATTTCCGGCGTTTTGTACTCGCTCGATTCCCGCGGCCCCAAGCAGTACGGCGCGGTTCCTCCTGAAGTATCCCCCTCCCCCGGCTCCAGCAACCCCATCGCCACACATGTGATTTCCGCTGTGCCCATTGCCGTGTGCGGCGGGAAGTTCCTGTGGAAGTACAAGACGTTCGAAACCCCCGATGGCTCGGACGCTTTTTACTCGCTGGCATACCCGACCGGTTCCGGCTCCACGATCCTCGATATCAGGGGCCGATGGCTGGGCGACGACATCGTCGCGCTCGACGGCCAGGCTGCCGTGCTTGCCGGTGTTGACGGCACAAGCATGCTGGTCGGGGCTCGCGGAATCAGCAGGCTCCCCGGACAGGTCCATTGCATCGTGTCGCGGCCCGGGCGCGTCAATTCGCTTATCTGCGAGACCGGCAACCTGACAGCCGATGAAAAGCTCACGCCGGATGCACGGGATGAATCCGCATTCAGTAGTGCTTACGGAAGGCGCTTCTTCGACGGCGGCTCGTTTGTCATCGGGCCGGATGGTGGGATTCTGCTGAAATCATCGGACGGGCTGACACCTGCGTCAGGGCATCGGTTCTGCCGTCTGGATGGCACAACGGAGTACTTTGTTGACGAGGCAATGCAGCAGGCGGGGTCGGTCAATACCGCGTCGGGGCTGGAAGAACGCCTGGAAGCGGGCGGCCCTCCCCTTTATTACGACGGCGAAAACCTGGTGAGAATCGGCGCCAGCGGAGTGGAACTGACGCACAAAGGCGCGTTGATTCACATGCTGGTTGATGACCCCATGCAAGCCTGCGGAGCGGGCAACGCGATCTACGTCTGTGGATACAATGTGGGGGTGATCGATGCGCGCGATGGATCACTCGACGATCTTGGCCCTGCGAAGTACTTCGGCGGCTGCGACCGGTACACTGTCTTCCTGCCGCGCCAGGGCGATTTGCACCGGCTGATCTTTGCTGACAACTCCGAGCCCGGCCGGACCATAGTCGTACCAATGCCCGATGTCGGCATTGACGCGCAGATGTGCCTCCTGCCGTCAGGCTTCTGGGTCGTCGAGGTAGCTGACACGTTCACGGGATTCCTGATGGAACCCGACTTCGCGGCTGGAACCGTTTCTGTCACGCCCGTTGCCTCGGTCAGCATCCCGGTTGGCGCAGGGACTTACATGGGATTCAGCAACAGGCAGCGTGGCGCCGTCAGACTCTTCACTCCGGGCGGGGAGATATGCAACGTACCGCCGATGTTCGGGGAGTCGGGCGGATTCCTGTCAGGGCTGTCGGGCGCCCTTATGGTCGTCGAAGGCTCGCTCTATATCCGCTGCGGGATGAATATGGTCATTGTCGCGGGAAAATAGCAGCATCTCTTCATCTGCACACATCGCGGATGGATTTTATCGGGTAAACTTCCCGGAAAACCCATACAGGGAGAGATGAATGACCCGGGAAAAGAAGTTCACCGAGGCCGAGTTCCACCGGCAGATAGCGGCCGCGTTGTTCAACAAGGTCTGGGAATATATGGAGAAGCCCTCGCGAACCCGGGAAGAAACCGACGAGATGATCCACGCCGCACACGCGTCCCGCTACCACTGGGGCCGAGTGGGCACGCCTGTCAACCTGCTGCGGGGCGAATGGCAGATCAGCAGGGCCTACAGCGTTGTCGGACGCCCCGAATCCGCCCTTGCCCACGCCAACCGCTGCCTTGAACTATGCCGCGAGCACGAGATCGGTGACTTCGACCTCGCCTTCGCGCACGAGGCCATCGCGCGAGCCCATTCAGTCGCCCGCGACTTCGCCCGCGCCGGTGAATACCTTGCCGTGGCCCGTCAAGCCGCAGAGGAGATCAAGGATTCTCAGGACCGGAACCTCGTGCTGTCGGACCTGGCAACCATAGCCGTCGAATAGGGGCACAGCCCCTCTTCGCCATCCGGAGCAGTGGGTCAACTTGACAAATATGCGCTCTAATGTATACTGGAGTGCACTTCTGGCATATATTAGGTGCCTAATGTATGCTGAAACTCCAATTAGAGAGGTCCGGTGACTTGAGCAGGAAGCCTTTCCATCCCGAAAAACTCCCCCTTGGCGACCTTGACTGGGCATCGCTGGTTCAGGATGTCGTGGCGGCAAACGTCGCAATCGCGAAGTTCGGCGCCCTGCTGGAGCGGGTGAAGAATCGCGGCCTGCTGCTGTCTTCTCTGGAAGTCAGGGAGGCCGAACTCTCGTCATTGATCGAAGGGACCAAGGCCGATGTTGTGGATGTGCTTCTGTTTGAAGACAAACCACGGGACGTCGAGCAGCCGAGCGTCAGGGAGGTCTGGAACTACCGCCGGGCTGTACTTGATGCAGCAGAGCAATTGGATCGCCGCCCCATTTCTTTGAACTTGCTACGGCAGATGCTCGCGAACCTGCTTCGGGGGGTAAGGGGGAAAGACCAGGGGCGCGGCGAGTTTCGCAAGACGCAGAATTACATTGGATCTCCTGGTTCCACTATTGAGGGAGCCCGGTACATCCCTCCGCCCCCGGGGCTGCTTATGGAGGCGCTCGACAATTTGGAGAAGTACATCCACTTCGGCGAACGGGACCGGCTTGTCCAACTCGCGATAATCCATGCCCAGTTCGAGGTAATCCACCCGTTCGGGGATGGCAATGGCCGCGTGGGCAGAATGCTGGTTCCGCTTTTCATGTACGAGAAGCGCCTGCTGAAACACCCCTCGTTTTACATCAGCGAGTACTTCGAAAAGAACCGCAAGCAGTACTATGACGGCCTGCTGGCGGTATCCGAGAACCGCGCCTGGGAAGACTGGATCCGGTTCTTCCTGAAGGCCATTTCCGTCCAGGCGGATGAGAACGCGAGGCGGGCAGCCTCGATCATGGAACAATACGACGGATTGGCGCGGGAAGTCCCCATAGTTACCGGTTCGCATTTTTCCATAGCAGTGCTCGATGCGATGTTCCAACTCGCCGTGTTTACGATCCCGTCACTCGCCCGGCGCTCGGCGGTTTCCACTGTCAATACCCGCAGCATCGTCCTGAAACTGGTGCAGCACGGAACTCTAATCTGCCTCAAGCCCGGCAAAGGACGCAGGTCAAGCGTGTATGCAATGAAGGCGCTGCTGGACACCGTTGACTCCCAGCACGGGGCTTTTCTTCGTTGAACTGCCCTCGTGGGGAATATGATCGACCGGGTCTCAGAACGGCAGGCGACCAATGCACTACGAAACGCAGTTTGGCTATACATCAGCAGGCTGATGTATAGCGGAATGTACATTAGAAGGTGAGTGCGCCGCCGCGGAACGCGCTGGGGCTGATAATACATCTCGTCGTCGACATCGTACCTTCCGCCGGATCCCGGTGGGAGAAGATCTGGCAGTTGGCTGGCCGACCTAATAAGTGACGGACTCCCTAGCCTTCCAGACAACCTGGGTGCCCACTGGTTCCCGAGGGAGAGACTCGTCTGTAATCGAATCAACCCAGCCGATCTCAGTGGCGAAAACCAAGCGACCAGCCGATGCGAAATCGGTGCCGCTGAAATCGCCATCTGCGTAACCAGGATATTCTGCCGAATCGCCAACCACTCCGTCGGACTCTCTCCTAAGCTCAAAGCCTTTGTCAACTTCACTCAGGATCCAAGTGCCAAAACATGCCCGTGGATTGTGGATAGGAAAGCCAGGATCCACAAATTTGCGTTCTGTTATGTCCCAAGCGAGCGGGGAGCGCCCAGACCAACAGATATAGACCCTTTTCGATCCCTGAACCAGCCAGAACACATATGGAGTGACTCCGGTTTTTCTTCCGATTATGGCGCCATCTTCGCCCAGAACCAGGATGTCGCAAGGGGAGTCGCGTTGTTGGGTTCCGGCTACCTCGTACACGAAGAGGATGCTGCCTGGGCAGCGCAGATACAGGTGCTTCTCGATGCCTCCGGTAAAGAGGATCCCCGTGCATTTCTCCATTTTGGCGAGATCGAACTTCTTCTCAACGCGGTTTTCCTCGACGCAGAAAAGGAAGCCTTTAAATATTGCGGCAGTGCTCTCCAAGTTCGGGCACGTAAGAAGAACGCTCCCGTCCTTGAAGGAAAGCACAAAGACAGAGCCCTCACGCGCTACAACGAGGACATTTCCGTCGCAGTAGAGCATGTCTGTGCGGTAGAAAAAACGTCCGGGCGGAGCGGGAATCTTATACGAGAAATCCCGCACTATCTTCCCAGTTGAAGCCAGATATATGCTGATCTTCCCATCACAGCTTGCCCCAGAGAAGGCTGCAATGTACTCCCCGCGCGCGACGAAAAAGCAGCCCTGCGCGAAATGGTGTGACCATGTAAAGGCCATCTTCACGCGATCGTATCCAGCAAGAAGTGATTCGGTTATCTGCAAGACAACGACATCACCACTTTCAGCAACAACCCTGATGACTCCTTTCGGGAGGAGCTTGTGGGTTACACCTCCTTCCGAATGCGCTGCAGAGCCAACGAGGAAGGCGACGAACACTATCAAAAGGACTGTCGTTATTCGGATTCTCATTGCAACCTACTCTCCGAAAAGGACTGTTGAGTGTTTCTGGATGCCCCATCGGTGACATCTACCGAAGCCAGATTGTCTTCGGAGCAAGCAAGTTCTTCGCCTGTCGAAGTGCGCGCCGCACCTGCGTCTTGGGCCGCCGAAATCGGCGTGCTCGAAGCACCCGCCCTCGCTGGAGCGGCAGTATTTGCTGTTAATGGGTTTCCCCATGGCATAATGATACGATAGTTTTGAGCGTTAAGCAAGGAGGCGCGGAGAGCATTGCTGATTGATGATTGATGATTGATGAATCAGGGAGCAGCCAGCAGCCTGGGCAAGAACGCGCCGGGACGGTCGCGTTTACTATAGCGGCCAACAGCCAGCGTCCGCCCCTCTACCTTTGGGAGAGGGGAAGAAAAGGACCCGCCCTGAGCCTGTCGAAAGGGGTGGTACCGTTTTCACATTGACATCTAACAAATATGTAGTATCCTCGATTGTAGGCGCGAGCCGAAAGGAGGATGCCTGTGGGACGAAAGAAGAGCGTGTCGAATGTGGATTCAGCCTTGCTGGCCGCCGCAAAGCGGGATCTCAAGGAGTTGAAGGGCTCGAAG
>JBAZOJ010000216.1:0-6218 GCA_041648755.1 Candidatus Brocadiia bacterium | reverse complement strand
GAGGCACGGTTGTGAGTCCCAAACGGGGATCGGGCATTATCAGGAAAGCGCTGGAGCAGGCTGTGGCATTTGCCCGTAGGACTGGCCGTACACATGTCGCCATGAACATAGTGACCAAGTCGTCCAAAAATGGATTTCAAAAGGTACTTGGCAGGGCTAAGTATGGACGGAATCGCTTCTCTATAGATGAAGTCGAGACGGCTTTGCAGAACACGTCAATGGAGGCTCAGGCCCAGCCTCGTGTTTTGCCAGCCGAAGCGCCGCCAGTCGAACCGGCCGCGCCTTTACCCGTCGAAAAGGTTGCCCCAGCCCCAGTGAAACCGAAGACAGACCGGATAGCTGAGATCGAAGCGGAACAAAAAACAGGTCCGAAAGCACTTGACGAGGGACTCGGGGAACAGGCCGCCACCGCGGAAGAAGTAGCCGGAGCAACTACCGTAAGAATTGGTCTGACGCCAGTACAACGTGCCGTGGCCCACGCTGAGTCACTGGAACTCGATACCGGTCCGGGCGACATAGAAGACCCTAATAACCGCGGACATGTGACAGAACGTGCGGCATGGGCCGAAGAACAGCTCGCAGACATCACCTCTGGGATCAAGCCTGATGATGTAATTCGTATCCAGTGGAAACGGAATGCCGAGGGGTTACAAACACAAGGCAACCATGAAGTCATACTGCCACTGACTGATGCACTATGGGACAAATACGGAACAGGCAAAGGAGCTAGAGGTCCGGAACTGACGCACATTCAGTTAGTCAAAACGGATGATGCGAAAGACTGGAAGGTCACTAAAATTGGTTCTTTTGATGATGTTATCGCAGACAGCGTAAATCATCCCGAATGGTCCATGAGAGTGAATAAGTTCGATGATCCGGATGCAGTAGCCTGGGGGCGCACGGCTGACAATCCAGACCTGATGACAAAACGCCAACTTATGCAGGCTAAAGGCACCAGAGCCCAGCGCGAAGCGGAAACGGATATCACCCTGACCCCCGAAGGCAGGCAGGCTGGGATGAAAACCCCCGCCCCCGTTAAGCCCACTACGAAGCCCGTAGAGGGCAAGGTGATCAGCCTGACGCCATACAAAGGCAAGCGCGGTGAAGGTGGGTATCAATGGGTTGCTGTGGATAGATATGGGAAGCAAAAGTCTGGCGTCATGCCTACAGAAAGGGAAGCAAAACGTGATGGAGAGGAGTGGGCAAATAGAAAAGATTATCAAGCGTCCGAAGACGTTTTGCGATTTGTTGAAGAGCATACAAAGAAACCTTCTGAACCCTCACCGGTCGCGCAACCCGCGCCAGTCGAGGCTAAAGGGGCCGTTGTACCGCCAGCAGAACCGGTACGCGAACAGGCTGGGGGAAACATCCCCGGACAGGTTACGGCCCCTCTTTCTCTCGAAGAACAACTTCAACGTGGCGAGAAGGTGAAGCCACCGAAGGGTGCTACCTTTGTCCGGGTAACGGATAAGCGTGATCGAACTGCCGTCCTGTCAGTCAAGAGCCTCGGTACAGCAAAGGGCGCCGGACCCTACGTCAAGGCTGAATGGGGGACCAGGGGCAAGGCTGGCTTCGTACCGATGACCGCGGAAGCAGGAGCCGATTTGGCGAAGGCTGAAGAGACTGTCCGTGCGGCGAAGGCTGGGAAAAAGATCAAGTCTATAGAGAAACCAGATGAAACCATCGAGGAAGCCGCATCGAAACGTGCCGGTTTTCCGATCCGGGCCGGGCGCCGTGCAATTCTGCATCATGGCAAGAGTAACGAACCGTACACCGTAACAATCGGCCAGGTATTGACGGATGATACCGTGCGTATCAGTCCCGCAGGTACGGCTTCCAACAAAGAACGATTCAAGCGGAACAGTGTACCACTGATCGTACCGCTCTCCGAACTCAGCGAGACCGCTCAATCGCAAGGATTGCGTCGCCGTGGTCAGCAGTTGGCCGGGTTATCCAAGGCGGAACGAAAACAGGTTGCAAGCGACGCACGCGAATTCGACGAACTGATCTATGGTTCATCTGCATTTTACGATCCGCGCCGATACGCACCAGTCGAAGAAGCAACCAACCCGCGTTCTGCCGCCATAGAGAAGGGCGCACTCCTGAAGAAAATCAGGGACGAGGCCAGGGCATTGCTTGGCGAACCGGATACGCTGGATATCGATGATCCACGCGAACGATCACGGCTCCTTCCGAAACTCAAAGAACGTATCTCTGAATTCGAGGCCGGCGAAGAGCGCGCGGTGAGCGGAGCAAAGATCGAGAAGATGAAGAATTCTCCGGAAGAGCCGACAAATGTCGAAGACCTCGACGAAGGCGATCTCGTCTGGCGGAATGGCGAATGGTACAAGGTGGATAAGGCTGGGGGCATGGTCACGAAACTCGAAGACGGTACGACCGAGACCTATGACGCATTCGATACCGTGGAGATAGCAGGCGTCGTGCGCGCTGATGATCCAGCGTATGCCGGGGTCATGGCAGAATATCAAGGGCAGGAGATGGCCCAGGCACAGGGCGTCAAGGCTGGGACGGAAACGCTTTTCCCGGTCGGAGAATCCAGGCGGACACCAGTCCGGGGCGAGACCAAGGTGAACCAGGTCGAAGATGTGCTTGGGGAGATGAAGGCTGATATCCGGGCCGGGGAAGCAGAACGGGCGCAAGGCAAACTATTCTCCATACGGGAAGAACCACCGGCATTCTATTCTGCACTGTCACGGGCGGTCGAGAGCGCTCCAATCAAACAGGCAATGCCCGGCGACCAGATGTTGAACAAGATCAAAGGTCTACAGGGCGTGAAGGCGCAGGAGATCGAGGAGAGCGGGCTGGCGGACTACCTGATGATGATGAAGGAACAGGGCAAGGCTGTCACGAAGGCCGACGTGCAGGCGTTTCTGGATCAGAACGGGGTGAAGATTAAAGAGGTGCAGAAGGGCGGCGGGAAGGGGAGTCCGGAGCGGATGTTCCAGGATGCGAACCAGAAGCTCTTGCCTTATGGATTCGAGTTTCAGGCGGATATGGACGGGGAGTATTTTATCTATTCTGAAGGCACGATTGCCGACGAGGATGAGATCGCTCAGGCGCCAGAGGCGGCCAGACGGATAATCCAGGAAGTGCGCGACAAGGTCGATTTCGATAATATAGGGACGAAGTACCACGACTACGCTCCCCCCGGCGGTGTTCCAGGCACGTACCGGGAGATACTGCTGACGGTGCCTACGACAAAGGAACCGACATTTGAAGAATGGCGTTCTCGATATGGGGATTTCTATCCAGACGCCAACGAGACAATGTTGCGGAAGACCTACGCCACGGTTATGAACGAAGCCCGGCGCGGGGAAACTCCGGCCGACCATCTTTACAAATCCCCTCACTGGGACGAACCGAACGTCATTGCCCACCTGCTGACAGACGAACGGATGGTATCGCTCGACGATCTTGAGACTACCGATCCCGCACTTGCGGCGAAACTCCGGGCTGAAGGCAAGACCGAAGCACGGGCATTCCATATGATAGAGGGGCAGAGCGACTACGCGCAACGGGCACAGGCCGAAGGCGTCATGCCTGATATGCCGTTGATTATGGAAAAGACCGGCATGGGCCACATGGTTCAGCCGCTCAGGGATGCTCTAATAAAAAGGGGCGTAGAAGTTGATGAAATTGCGCCGTTTGCAATCCGCTACGTGTCGCCAGTAACCGGAAAGACGATTCTCGCAATCGAGAATGCTCCGAACGGTCCGGATAATGAGTTGCGTTTGCGGCAGTACGACGTCACAGGAAAGAATGTAGACGATCAGACCATTAAAAATCTGCTGAATGCAGGAACTATGCCCAATCTCCCGTTCAAGGGCGACGCATGGAAACGCCTTGTTATCCGCAAGGCACTTGCCGAAGCTGTGGACGGTGGATACGACCTTGTTACATGGTCTACCGGGGCGGATCGAGCCGCTAAGTGGGGTAGTGAGCGGGTGGATTGGAAGAGGACTCGCATTGCCGTAGTAGCTACAGAAACAGGCAAGTTCCGAGTCTTGAGAGATGGAATGCCGGTAGACTTCGGCATTGATCGAGTTGTTGACTTCGGCACACGAGCAGAAGCGGAGGCGCAGGCATCAGAGCTTGAGCAAACACGGCTGGCAACCGGCTGGACCGTCTCCGCCCAGGAGCAGACCGGCGGCACCCACGCAGGCCAGAATATTGAAGCCCTCGCTCGAGAGCGTGGCGTCCTGCTTGAACAGAAGGGCCAGACCGTCCGGACCAAAGATGATCTACGCAACGTCATTAAGGGTATCCTCCGCGATCCCGAAGCGGGCAAGGTGGACAAACTCACGGATCGCATTTGGGAACGGATGCAGACTGAGCCCGAAGGCACGAGTATGCCGCGGAAGGAGTTCTTCGAGTTTCTGTATGACAAGAGTTTTGTGAACGAGGCCAATGAGATTCTGAAGAAGATGGATAAGGGAGCGAAGGTCTTCATGGTCACAGCCGGCACTCCGAAGAATAAGGAATTATTGAAACTCACCCGAGAGGATCTGACCGAACTTCGTGCCAATGCCCTTGCTTTGGAGCAAGGAGATATGACGATAGAAGACTTCAATGATGCGTGGCAGACGGATCTTCCTTCTGATTATTGGGAAGGTCTTCCCAACCCGCGGGCTGGTTCTGAGGCCCGCAAACATTTAATCGAAATGGTAGTTGCCGATGTCCGCTCATCGCGAAAACGTCTTGCTGGAGGGATGTCAAGCGTCCACGCCATTGCAATTACCGACGCCATGAAGGCCAGCGTCTCGGCCGGCCAGCCGCTCTATTCCATACGGGAGACCGGTCCACGCGCTGATGATGCACAGCTCGCGGAGATGCCGGATAAGACATCCGAGACTTCCCGGAAGGCGGTCAGTCGAATGTTGGACCTTGCTAAGAAGATCGGGGCGAAGGTAGACTACAAGATTGTTGAGGGTAAAAAGCAGTACATCAATTACGATCTGCCGGGCGATAGGGCCATACTGAAGGCGCACGGCATGTCGGATCAGGAGATAGACAATGCAAAACGCAAAGGCACACGATTCGTCAAGGCTGGTGAGCACGAGCTATTTGATTCACGAACAGGCGGCCGATGGTCGAAGGTTACGCTCCTTCCAGGTCACACTGCCAAAGATGTCTACCACGAGTTCGCCCACGCTGCGGAAGCTCAAGGCGCTCTTCCGGGGTGGCGGACAACCGGCCCGGAACAGATAGCGCAATACCTTGAAGGCGAGTTCGAGGCCGGGCGGGAGATCAACCTGGCTGAGTTTCAGGAGGGCGGCCGGATAACGCCGGGCAAGGCCCGCGATCAGGGTAGCTGGTCGCAACGTGAAACCTGGGAACGACAACAGGCCAGAGCGCAAGCCGCCGCGGAAGCGCGACAAGCGAAACTCGGTCCACCACGGCAACAACACGATCTTGTGTATCCTACGGTCTATGATGAGATAGGTGGTCGGACAGATTACGAGAAAGCGCTCAAGCAGGGCTTTGAACACCAGAGGGTAGACGGCTCTACGGTCACATCGACGTTCGAGCGTAGATGGGATGGCGAGAAAATGAAGGCGACCGATGATGAGATCGTTATACTCACACGGGCCGGACAGAATGCACTCGAAAATATGTATGACAGAAACGAACGCCTTGATGCCGCGTTGGCTGCCAAAGATTATGATAAGGCAGAGCAAATTGAAGAGAATGAACCCGAGATAGACGAGAACATGATTCCCTATGTCGGGCCAAGCGGACTCTGGCTTTCACACGACACCACAGCGAATGAAGTTTTTTTCAAGGAGGTTGATAAGCTCAGTCCGGAGCTGGCAAATAAGATGCTCGCAGAAGCGTTTGAGCCCACAATGGCGATAGAGGAGGGGCAAGAGCCATCTCAAATGCCAATCGCGACAGAGCAAGGAACCTTGTTCTCTGTCCGACCGGAAGGCGAAGCGTCGCTCGAACTGGAAACCGGCCCCGAAGTATCACCGGAGATGCGACGCGAGTTAAAGAAACAGGGCGCCGCGGAACAGCGCGAACGCTCCAAGCTGAAATATGCACCATTGATCCGCGATCTCAAGGCGAAGATTAAGGACGAGCGTCTGTCCATCCGGGACAAGCAGGCGGCACTCATCAAGTTTGCCCGAGAGTATCTACCCAAAGACGAGCGTGGCCGGGCGATATCGGCGATACACAAGATCGCCACAGCCCACCGA
>JBAZOJ010000215.1:0-6332 GCA_041648755.1 Candidatus Brocadiia bacterium | reverse complement strand
GCCCGGACGAAGTCGCAGAATCAGGTCTGTTTGCGTTGTCATGTGGGGTGCCGGGATAATGCGCCAGGGCACGTGGTCCGCCTGAGGCGGATGCCCCTACGAAGAACGGCCTGGAAGGCCAATGCCAGTGAAGCCAGTCTGTCGTCTGTCGTCCGTCGTCCGTAGCTGAGCCAACAGCCCGGACGAAGTCGCAGAATCAGGTCTGTTTGCGTTGTCATGTGGGGTGCCGGGATAATGCGCCAGGGCACGTGGTCCGCCTGAGGCGGATGCCCCTACGAAGAACGGCCTGGAAGGCCAATGCCACGCAGGTGCGTGGCGCTCCTACCCAGCATCCCCTTGAAGGGAGACGGGGGAACAGCCTTCCGATAGCAATAGGTTTTCTCTGAACCCATAATGGCCTGTCCTGAGCATCGAAGCAGCAGCCCGGGCGGGTTTGAAACCCGCACCCCAAGGAGCAGCCTCGAAGGGCGTATTGAGCTGGGTTGACACGCGGAAATGGTCTTCGGTTGATGCGAAAGAAAAAGGGCCGACTTTCGTCGGCCCTTTGGAGAGACATACAGTGATGAACGCTACTTCGTGACGGATTCGAGTTCGGAAAGGAGCTTCTCGACGTAGCGGAAACCGGCAGCCCAGAACTCGGGCTTGGTGATGTCCATACCCAGCTTGGCAGCAAGCTCGGCGGGAGGCATCTGGCCCCCTGCCCTGAGCATTTCCTTGTAGGCCGGGATGAAGCTCTTCGGGTCTTCGAGATAGCGCTGGTAGAGCGCAAGGACGAAGAGTTTCCCGAACGCGTAGGCGAAGCAGTAGAACCGCGCGAAGAAGAAATGGCCTATCCGGGCCCAGTAGTAGTGCTGCAGCGGGTGGAAGACGATGGAGTCCTTGTATATCTTGGACTCTTCCTCTTCCCACATCTTGCAGATTTCCTCGGGCGACAGGCTCTTCTGGGCGCCCTCTTCGTGGATCCTCTTCTCAAACGCGATGTACATTATCTGGCGGGAGCAGGTGTTGAACACGCCTTCAAGCTGACGGCAGAGGATGTCGCGCTTCATTTCGGCGTTCTTTGCTTCCTTCAACAGCTTGTCGGTGAGGAGCATTTCGCCGAACACGGACGCGGTCTCGGCGGCGACGAGGGGCGGGTGATAGGTCAGGATGCCCTGCTTCTCGGCGGCATACAAATCGTGCAGGCCGTGCCCGAGCTCGTGCGCGAGCGTGAAGGCATCGGACATCTTGTCCATCCAGCTCATAAGCACTACCGGGTTCAGGTCGGGCATAACGCCGGAGCAGAAAGCGCCACCGCGTTTCCCGGCCCTGGTCTCGGCATCGATCCATTTCTTGTCGAAGAACATCTGCGCCCGCTTGCCTACTTCGCCGTCAAAGGCCGTGTAGGCGTCAACGACCATCTTGCGGCCGTCTTCCCACAGAATCTTATGGTCCTTGCCCACCGGCGCACTGCGGTCGTAGCCATGGAGGACTTTGAGCTTCAGCATCTTGGCCTTGACGCGGTAATAGCGCTCGGCCTGGGAGTAGTTGGCCACGACAACATTGATCAGGTTGTCTATGGTCTCCTGCGTAACCTGGTCGCGCAGATAGGCGGGCGTCATTGGCCCGGGCCAGCCGCGCAGCTTGCCCTCGTTGTAGTGGTCGCGGATCAAGGTGTTCAGGATGGATGTGATGATCTTGGCCTTGTCCTCGTACACGGAATAGAACGAGTCATAGGCCTTTTTGCGCATCTTGCGGTCGGGCGAGGTGAAGAAGGATTCGACCTCTTCCTCGGTCATAGTCTTGCGCTTGCCGTCAACCGTCATCATAAACGAGAACGCGCCGGTAAATTCCTCGTACAGTTGCACGAAGGCCGCCGAGCCCGTTGAGTCCTTCAGGTTGATGACCTGTTCTTCCTTCTCGGTAAGAGTGAAGGGCTTGCTCTTGCGGGCTTCCTGGAGCCAGAACTTGTAGAAATCGAAACTCTTGTCCTTGAGGATGGCATCGGCCGTCTTGTCGGGCATCTTCATCAGTTCGACATTGAAGAACACGAGCTTGTTGGAGATGTCAGTGAACCGAGCCCGGATATCGTTGACAAGGGAAAGGTGCTTGGGGTTCTGCGTGTCCTCGGAGAACTTGAGGCTCGCGTAGTGGTAAGGGGCCGCGGCGCGGCGATAGAGCTTTTCCATGTCGGCGATGGCCTTGAGCAGAACGGCCGCGTTGCAGTCCTTTGATGAGATTTTCCCACGATACTCGGAAACGAACTTGTCAGCCAGTTCGGCTGCAGCCTTCAGGTCCTTCCGAATCTTCGGATCATCAACGGAAGAGTAGAGGAACGACAGATCCCACGTAACGCCTTTTGCCTTTGCCATTTGGTCTCCTTTTCCAGGTTGCTGAAAGCATTATAGTAGCATTTTTCGGGACAAGAAAGGCGAAAATCCGCCCCGGCGACTTGCGAAGCGGTCGGCGGGATTGTACAATCCCCCATCCTATGAAGTGCGACAAGTGCGGTTACGACCAGCCTGACGAAGCCTTAAGCTGCAATCTTTGCGGGGCCGTGTTCCGCAAAGAGGCCACTCCAGGCTATCCGGCGCCAACCGAACAGCCGGTTTTTATCGAGGAGGAAGTCCTCGCACCATCGGGCCTGGACCGGGAAGGCCTCATAAGCACGGCGATTGCTGTCGGAATCACCGGGCTGATCTTCTTGTGGCCCTTTCTATCCTATATCTTCAGTTACCTCGGCGTCATCATCCACGAGGGCGGGCACGCACTGTTCGGCTGGCTGCTGGGCTATCCATCGATTCCATCCATAGACCTGAACTTCGGCGGCGGCGTAACACTGTGGTGGAGCAAGAGTTACTTCCTTGTGGGGATTGTGTTCTTCCTGCTGGCCGCTGCCGCCGGATGGGCATATTGGCGGGGGCGGGTGCTGATATTCTTCATCATTGTCGCGATAGCTGGCGTGTATTCCTTCTTTGCGCTTACCGGCTATGGCGAGTGCCTGATCCTGCTGATGGGGCATGGAACCGAGATCTTCGTGGGCGCGGTGTTCCTTTATTTCTGTCTGTCCGGTTCACCCCCCGTGGTAAGCTATGACCGCGCACTTTACGGGGCTTCAGGGCTGTTCCTCCTTACGAACAACTTCGTCTTTGCGATGAGGCTCGCGACGGATGTGAACTACCTGGCAGACTACGGGGAAGCAAAGGGCGGCGGGAACTGGATGGACTTCGACCGGATCGGCAGGGACTACCTGCACGTCACGACGCCTCATTTCGCGCTGGCGTTCGCTTTTCTGTGCTTTGGCGCGCTGGTGGCCGGTCTGTTACTGTGGCGCTATGCTGCGTACTGGCGGGACTGGCTGCGCAGGCTCTTTGCCTGAGACCGGTCCGAACCAGGTGAAGTCCGGGGGGTAACTCCGGTAATTCCGCTCGAAATAGTCCTGCCGGTAAGAAGGCGTCCCGATTATGTTCGTGCCGCGCCAGGCATACAGGAGTGGCACAAAGGTCGGAAGCCCGTCGCGGGCGATCGTGGAATTCGTCTCGTCATCTCCCCACACTATCACGGTCGAGAACAACGAAGAGGGCGTGACTCCGTTCCACACGACTCCGCCCTGCGTGATTATCTCCGCGTCGAATCTGCGACTGGCTGCGGGGGCCTCCTCGATCACCTTTCTGTCAATTGCGGGCGTTGTTATCACCGGGTTTGGCGCAAGCATTTCGGAAAGCGAACTCAGCGAGGCGGGGTCAGGCAAATCAACCGGCCCGACAAATGACAGGCGCGCCTGCGCGATATTCCTCGCGCTCGCCAGGGATAGATTGGTCCTGAGTACTGCCAGATTTGGGGCTTGCGCAACAAGTGCGGCGACTACCTTCTCTGCCTCTGCGAGCCCTTCCCCGCCAGCCTGAATGATGGATGGCGACACAAACACCATCAACTCCCGCAGGCGCGGCATTCGCGTGATACCGCCGACCAGGTCAGGCTTTGCACCACGTCTGAACTCGACCGTGAGTTTTTCCAGATTGGGGAACTGGCTCGCGGCACAAAGAGGACCGATGGTGTACTTTTTTGCGTAGACTATGCGGATCTCGGTCAGGTTGAAACCTGTGAACCACTGGACGGCCTGCAGTTCGGGATCCAGAAACTCGACCGACAGGCTTTCGAACTGCTTGTTGGTCACATCCACGCCAAGTGGAGTCTGCTCAGGGGGCCAAGCCATCCAGCCAAAAGACCTGAGGCTCCGTTCTTTGAACAGATGAGCGAAGTCCGAAGGGTACGTGCCCATCCTGGCGTCGGTCAGGGCGCGGAGGCCAGCCAGCCGCTCGATTCCGTTAGCGGTCGGACATCTTGAGAGCAGCACGGAGGTCACGGTTGAATTGGAGGGGAGAAAAGACAGGGAATGCTCGAGACTTCCCTCGTCAGTTTCGGGAATCACGAGCCCCTTGAGCCAAGGATAGCCGAGGACATCCTTCCACTGAGCCCGGGAACTCGGGAGGGGGAGCAGGAGCGCATCGCTGAAGGGGCAAAGCTCTGCCTCCTCCAGAAGACCCTCGGCGACGAGGTTCCCCGGGTCAACGCCGAGCACACCGTCGTTGCGGACGAACTTGTTCTTGGGATAGCTTGTGTATGCGAAGACAAGCTGCGAGTCGCTGTAGTTGAAGCGGTAATACCCGTCGCGCTGCTTCAGCCCTGCGGTTTTCGTGGTGATCCCGGCAAGCTCCGAGATCGCCGGATCCTCCTTAGCAACCGCATACGAATCGCGGAAGTACTTGCCAGCCATCTTCAGCAGGCGAAGCTCGGGGAATTTTGCGAGGAGTTGCAGCGCCTCCTTGTCAGGGACCTCCAGATCGGTCTCGATGACCCGCAGGTTGATGCCTGAGCCATCGGACAGCATTGTGAGCAGGCGTGTGGTTTCGTCGCGACTCCGGAACAGGTTGCCGAAGCGAAGTTCTCTCAATTCGGGCATATCAAACTTGTAGAATTTGGACACACCGAAGTCGCCCATGAGGTTAAGAACCTTCAACGATTTCATTGTGAATACCGTGTCAAGAAACGAGAACGGCGTTTCCGATTTGCCGATCATTCGCACTGACAGCTCGGAGAGGGGCAGTTTCCCAAGATGTGAATAGTCGAATCCGGGCCGAACGTCCATGCGCAGCGACCGCAAGGACGGTGCATATTGCAGTGCCACGGGATCGAACGAGGCCATTCCGCCCGTAACCGAAAGAACGGACAGGGACTTCATCTTGCCTATTACAGAAAAATCGGATATGGGGAAGTAGTCGCAGCGGATGTCGAGGATGGACGCGGATGGCCATAGTCTGGCCACTGCATCGAGGTCGGCCGGAGTGGGCGAGAAGTATGAAACGTACTCCACCTTGCGGTATCCGGCGGCCAGCTCCGACAGTTCCGGCGCGGCAAGTCGGCCGAAGATCTGCATATACGTGATTTGATCGGCAATTGTCTTGTTAAGGGCGAGGTCCTGTGCATTTCTTACCACGAGCCCGAAGACTTTGTCGCCGACCAGGACCTTCTCGCGGTCGAGCACCATGTGTAAGGCCCGCTGTCCGCGGTAGGGGCAGTAGATTGGAAAGGGCTCGCTTGTGGCAAGGATGGGAGCGATATCGTAGTAGTCGCGCCGGATGGAGAATCCCTTGCCGTCGGAGAAGTTGACGTAGATATGGCAAGGGGCGACGGGGAGGCGGTCGCGCGTGAAGAAAATGGCATAGACAATCAGGGCAACGATGCCCAGGGCGAGGACCGTCAGGATCTTGTTCATCGCATCCAATTCGTTGGGGACCGCGCATGAGCGCAGAGTCATTGTAGCCGCACTTGGGGCGCAGTCAACAGAGGACAATGAACAATGAGCAATGAACAATGAGCAATGAACAATGAGCAATAAGAATTAGGCCGGAGACCGGAGGCGGAGGACAATGAACAATGAGGAATGAGCAATGAGCAACAAGAGTGGAATGAGCCATTAACCGCCAAGGCGCCAAGAACGCCAAGTCGAGTTAAGCGAGACCCGTCCGCCACGGATGAGGGCCGAAAAGAGACAGAAGTTGCGAAGCCAAAGAGGCGGAAAAGACATCTAACCACAGAGGTCACAGAGGTTCACAGAGGGAAGAACGGAGGAGTCTTGCCGCAGAGACCGGAGAGCAATGAGCAATGAGCATCCTCCTTCGCTGCGCCTTCGGAGGACCCTGCCCTCCTTCGCTGCGCCTTCGGAGGGCAAGATGCACAATGAAGAAGAAGAATCGGGCAGGAGGTAAGCCAAAGGCGAGATGAGGAAGAGCGGAAACGGCCATTAACCGCCAAGCTGAGCTCAACGAAGTCCGCCCGCCGCGGGTGAGGAA
>JBAZOJ010000214.1:0-6521 GCA_041648755.1 Candidatus Brocadiia bacterium | reverse complement strand
CATTTTCGGCGGAGCTACCTCAATTGAGGGGTGCTCGGTCGGGGCGGGCTTATGGCCGTACTTCTTGTACCACTCCTTGGGAGCGGCAGGTGTGCGGTCAAGCAATATCTCGAAGGGTGCAGCCTTGGCGACGGGCTCGGGCTTTCTGGGTTCTCTGACCAATATCAGCGGACGGTCCTTCGTCGTCTCGGCCTCTTCGCGCGAGATTCGCTTTGCGCCCGGTGGAGTGCCAGCGGGCTGGGCAGGTTTCTCGACGCGGGTCGTAGCTGCAGGTTGTGCCGCTTTCCGCACTCCCGTGGTCGGCCGTTCACCAGGCTTGGCTGCTGCAGCCTGCGCCCGTCTCGCCTCTGCGCGAGCAATGGCGGCCTTCCGGCGATCTTCATCCCTCTTTGCCCGCTCCTGAGCGGCTGCCTTCTTGTCCTGCTCTCTCTTCAACTGCTCCTGCCGGGATCGTTCGTCCTTCTCCAGCCGAGCATTGGCCTTCCCGGCCTCTGATGTGGCCGCATCGAGGTACTTCACCCCAATTACGTTGAAGGGCTCGTACTTGCAGGCGGTGTTAAGGTATGGAATCGCTTCGGAGTACTTCTTCTGCTTGAAAAGGTTCACGCCCATGTAGAACTGGAACTCCGCTTCTGCGGGTTGTGCCTGTATCGAAGAAGCAATGAGCTTGGCGCCTTCTTCGAGACTGCCTTCCAGCGTCAGAGCGTATCCAAGGATCGCGTTTGCCGCGGGGTCGCTGGAATAATCCGTGGCAAGTGCCCGGGCAATATCCAGCGCCTTGCGAGTATCCTTTTCCTGCCACAGAAGCGCTCTGCAGAAGCCCATCCGAGCATCTTTTCCATCGGGCAGAGCCTCCAGGGATCTTGTGAAGTACTCTCTTGCCGCTTCAAGCCTTCCGGCTGACAGAGAGACCATTCCCGCATAGTCAAGGGCGTCGACGAAGGTGGGGTCGGCATCGAGTGTCATCTGGAAATACTCGAGTGCCTTGTCCTTGTCTCCGAAGGAGTAGTAGAGCCTGCCTGTGGCGAAAAGTGTTTCCGCGGAAGCGTCCGCCTTAGCGGCACTCTCAACGAGCTTCATCGCGGCTTCCTTGTCTCCCTCTTTCATCGCGAGTCTCGCGAGAGCAAGGCTGGCAGGCGCGTAGTCCTTCTTGATGGACAGAGCGTAACCGTATCCCTCCTTGGCCTTGGCGATGTCGCCACTCTCTTCGTAGAGTTCAGCGCGCCGATACTGATAGCGGACATTGGTTGGCTCAAGGGAGACAGCCTTTTCAATGGCAGCGATCGCGGAGGTCAGGTCGTTCTTCATTGCGAACAAATCGGACTGGACTTCGTAGGCGAATGTCAACATGGGGTCTGCGTTCAGGGCGGCCTTTACGTCCGCAAGGCCCTCTTCCACCATGCCCGTCCTGCCTTTGGAGAGGGCGAGGTAGCAGCGGATTTCGGCCAGCGAGGGATCAACCGTGAGAAGCTTCTCTGCGACGTCTTTGGACCGGGGATAGTTGCGCGCGAAGTAGAGTGCCTTGACGAGGAAAGCCGCGAGCTTCTTGTCTCCCGGGTTCAAATCGCACGCGCGATCAAAATAGCGCGTCGCCATTTTGTAATTGCCGAGGAAGAAATAGCATTCACCGAGCATTCCGCAAAGCGCGCCTTCCTCAAAGGGAGGCAGGCTGCGTTTAGCAATGCGGCTCAGAAAGCCGAGCGCCTTGGTGTAGTTTTCCGCCATCAACTGCATGTAGCCCTGATACATGGCGGTGTAGAAATCCTCGTCCAGACTCGGACCTGAGACCGTATCAAGCTGCCGAACCTCGATCCATGGCTGGCCGCTGAGGTCACTTCGAACTGATCCCCATACGACGACCCTCTGATAGGGTTTAAGCTTCATGAAATCGTTGTAGGATACCGAGGTCTTGAGCATGTAGAGCGTGAGACAGGCCAATTTGGCGCGCTTATCCGGAATCCACAGAGGCAGAAGGGAGTCCCAAGCGTAGAAATTCTGGTGCAGTTCCGGCAAGAGGCCGGTTTGGACTGGCTTGTAGAGTTCACCTGTACGGCTGAATTTGCACTCAAACGTGACGTACTTGTTGACGTACTTCTTGGGGCCGTACTGCAGTTCCAAGAGCCGAATCGAGGTATATGGGAACGGTCCTTTGCTGATCGCCGTTTCCTCCGCACTTGAGCCGCTTGCAGCCAGCCCAAGCAGGAGCGCGGCGCACACCAAAAGGAACGCTATCCGCTGCACTTTTGCGAGCACAAAGGCCTCCTTCCGCTTCTCCGCAGGACATTCCAGAATCAATTATTGTATGGGTGCCGAAGGCAAGTGTCAAGTAAAAAGCTGGGCTGAGAAGCAAAAGGGCACTCACACGGAGTGCCCTTTTTTGCAGCCTTGGAGCTGAAATGGCTCATTACTTGACGGTGGGACGTTCCTTGGTGTCAGACTTGTTCACTTCTGCCTTCCCTGCGCCCACTTCTTCCTTCGCCGCTTCCGCCTGCTTCCCTGTGAATTCTTCCTCGAGCGCCTTGCGAATGTTCTCGAATTCCTTCGTTACATCGCGGGTCCGCTCGGAGGAAATGATGGTCGGCGTGATGAAGATCAGCATGACTGACTTGGTGTTCTCCTCGTGCCTGTTCTTGAACAACCAGCCAAGCCCTGGGATGTCGCCCAGCAGCGGAATCTTGTTACCGTTCTTCGCATTTGTCGTCTTCACGAAACCTGCCAGGACTCCGGTGTTGCCGTCGGGAATGATCATCTTGGACACGACAAGTTCCGTTTTGGTCTGGGGCAACTTGATGGCAGTGGCGCCCGATCCGAATTCCTCGAACAGGCTGCCGCTCCTGGCGTCCTCAACTTTAGGAATTATAGTCATCATGATGTTGTTGTCTCTGCGAGCCACGTGCGGGATCACCAGCAACTGGACGCCCAACTCGACTGGCGAGTTGGCAGCTTCCTTGTACCCGCCCGTCGAACTGCCGGACGTTGACGTGCTCTGTGAGAACTCGGCGTAACGGATGACATCGCCCACGTGTATCGTCGCGGCGTAGTTGTCGAGAGTGGTGATTCTGGGCTGCTGCACTACTTCGGCATTCGTGTAGGTTTCCAGCAGTTTTACTTCCATGGCCAGCGTGCTCGCATCGATGGAGCCGGCTGTTATGACAGGATCTGACGAGAAGAAAGGCCCTCTCGTGGCTGCACCATGCAGGTACTTCTCCCAACTGTCAAAACCGTTCGTGAACGGGAACACAACAGCATTCGAAGCGGAAGCACCGTTCGCGCTGAGGACGAGACCGTTCGCCCACTTGACGCCAAGATCCCGGATCTGGGCAAGAGAAACGCTGTATATCTTGACTTCGATCGAGACCTGAAGGGGCTCGCGATCGAGCTCATCAATGATCTTGGAGACTTCTTCAAGCTTGTTCTTGGACGCACGAACGACAAGGCAGTTGTTGCTGTTCTCGTACTTGACGAGCCCTTCCTTCCCTACAATTCCCTCAAGGATTTCGAGTAGGCTCGTGGCAGCCATGCTCTTCTCGTCCTTCTTCGTGGCATACTTGCTGTCGATTTCCGGAAGGTACTTGGCGCCGCCCGGCTCGATGTAGTTGAGGCGGAATACTCTCGTTTCAGGTTGATCGACCAGCTTCGCGGCCGTAGTAATGAGGATGACGTTGTACTTTTCCTTGATGGCAACAAAGCTCGTAGTACGCAAGACGTTCTCGAGCGCGACGGTCCAGGGAACCTGCTTCATATAGACGGTGACGTTCCCCTTGACATCAGGGTCGATGACAATGCTGACATTCGCTTCCTTGGCGATCATCATGAGGACAGTACGGATGTCGCTGTCATCTGAGACGAGGTCAATCCTGGTGGGCTGGCGAAGAACAAACACGCCCTCGTCGGATTTCTCGATCTCAAACTCATACTTTTTGGCAAGGTATTCGAGGCCGTTGCGCCAGGAAACATTGCGCAAGTTGGCTGTAACCTTGAGAGACTCCAGTTTGCTCTCAGGATCGATGACGATATTGACCCCCGCCTTCTCGGTGATGTAGTTGAGCAACTCCGACAACGGGTGATCCTGAAAGACGAACTGCAGATTGTTCGTCTCATCGTACACCACCGTGTTCGGCGGTGCCGTCGTGTTGCCGTCCTCGGCGACGAGCATGGCGAGCGGCATGCACAGCATAAGCAGTCCGAATGCGGCAAATAAACGTGCTTTCAGCATATAAAACCTCCACTCGAGCGAGTGCAGTTACTTCTTTTCGCCGCCCTTTGATTTCTCCAGGAGCGGATCGAAGACGACCTCCTGACGAAGATCGAGTTCCGCGGAGCTGACCATAATGCTCTTGGGCGTGATCTCAACGATCTTGAGATCCTTGGCCGCCCCGGGGAAATCCGCAGCGATAGTCTCACCCTTGTAGTAAATCCTGCCGTTGATGATGACCGACTGGTTTCTCTCCGACCAAAGGATGGCTGATATCTTCATCCCGGCGCAGAGAGTCTTGAAGTTGTCGGCCATGACCTTCCGATCTTCGGCAGTCTTGCGCAACTTCAGAAGAGGCTCCATCACGGTCTGAAGATCCTTCCCAAGGTCTTTGTACTTGTCAGCCACGGCACGGCAAGCAGCAATGGCCTTGTCGTACTCGCGGTCGCGAACGTACTTCGTTACCACAGGAAGCAGAACCTCAACTTCCCTCTTCGCCTTATCAAGCAGATCCTCACTCACTGGTGTTGTGCCGGACTTCATCGGGGATGGCTTGGGTGAAGGAGAGGGAGGGATTGTCATCGCAACGAACATATCGTGGAAGATGTCGCGTGTGTTGCGGCTGTAGACATAGCTCCGCTGCTTGGAGATCATTGCAGAGGCTGGGTCTTCGGTTTTCTTCGGCGTCGGCTTGACGGCCGCCGTCTCCGCAATTCCCACTCCGGCGACAAAAACCACGATCGAAACGAAAACGCTGACCGCAAAGAACAGGTGGCGAAGGCCGGGGGGTCGTCTCATTTCTTCCCTCCCGTGTAAACAAACGTGTGCAGGAGAACCGAACAAGACAATGATGTCGGCTTGGATGGATCGAACGTCTCGTCCTCAGAGGGCCCAACGGTCGATTTCATATCCGACGAGGTGATTTTCAGCGAGTTGACCAGCACGAATCTGTCGAGCCGTTCCACCTCGTTCAGGAACATCACAATGTCCGGGTATGCCCCGATTATGCTGATATTGAAAATTCGCGACTCGTAAAGCTCCTTGGCCTGATTGGGCCCGACGGCGCGAGTCGTGCCCGCGCTGATAGCGGCGTTCTCGAGCCGAAGCTTGTTGTTGACTGCCATCAGGGAAATCTGTCTGAGCATTCCGGGAATGTCTTCGTCGGATGGCAGATACTTCTCGTACTGCTCAGCATTGAGCTTGCTGCGCTCCATTTCCTTCTCAAGCTTGGTCAGACCGTCGATCTTCGCCTGCTTGGTCGCCAAGTCTGCCTGCTTCGCAGCAATGTCCACAGTCAAGGCGGAGTATTCCTGGTACTGGAGAAAGAACCATACTCCAAGTCCCAGGACTGCAGCACCAAAGACTGCGATGACAAGAATAAGCCTTCTATTTACTGCTGTTTCGTCCATTTGCTTACCTCTTTATGGAGGCCATCCGAAGGCGCTATTGCGCCGCTCCCGCTGGAGTCTCCTCGAAGACGGAAACCGCCTGCAACCCGAACGAGTAGACGGGCACCGAGTGACTTACTAAGGGGTCTTTCTTCCCCTGAACGTAAAGGGTTTCGCTTTTCACCTCTCTGACGATGGGCTTGTAATACCAGACGTTCCCGGAGAATTCATCGTAGAAGATCTTGTCGTTTTCGATCTTGTTCACGAAGTCTGACAATGTCTGCATGCGGACATCATCGCGAAGGTCCTGATCCAACGAATACGGACTGCGCACGAAGCCGTCGATCTTGAAGACTCTGGCTATAGCGCTTCCTTTTCCTCTCGAACTCGGCCGGGCAGCCGTCGTATAGTCCAGGTAGGTCACCTGGATCATCGCCGGAAGAAAGTCTGCATCCTGAAGCCGAGCCAGCCTGGGTGCCACGAGCATGCGACTCATGAACAGCTTGGCTACCGTGTCCGCCCTGCTCTTCTGCTCAGCGAGAACACGCTCGATATCCTTCTTGCTGTCGATCAATGTGGCCTTGGTGGCGATATCCGAGGTAAGGTTCTGCGACTGGGTGCGCGCGCTTTCGAGAACGACTATCATGAAGTACACGTTGAAAATCAGGAATGCGCTGACAAAAACGATACCGACCACAACGGCCACACCAATCCTCGCGGGTGTTGACTCCTGAGGACGATAACGCGGCGGAAGTAGGTTGATTTCGATCATAGGCTAAGTCCTTTTCAGTGCGCGGCTCGCCAAGCCGACCGCTACCGCGAGCTGGCAAGACTCGGTACGAAGCTGTGTCGCGTCGACGCCACTTGCAAGTTCGACTCCGGCGAGCGGATCCCATCCCTGAGTCGGCAGGTAGAAAATCTGGCCAAGGATTTCCAGA
>JBAZOJ010000213.1:0-6540 GCA_041648755.1 Candidatus Brocadiia bacterium | reverse complement strand
GAAAGGAGGAGTTTGGTTCAGTCTGATTGACAAGGTGTGGCAGCGAAGCAATCTGGAATCGTCTTTTGCAAAGGTGAAGGCGAACCAGGGAGCGCCGGGCGTGGATGGCGTAACGGTCGCAAAGTTTGAGGAGAGGCTCGAACGGGAAATGAACCGAATCGAGAATCAACTCAAGCAGGGCGAATACAGGCCGGACGCGATACGTCGGGCATGGATACCCAAGGGAGACGGACGCATGCGACCGCTCGGGATACCGACAGTGCGGGACCGGGTGGTGCAAACTGCACTTCGCAACGTGCTGGAACCCATATTTGAGCGGGAGTTCGCCGAACACAGCTACGGGTTTCGACCGGGGCGGGGAGCGAAAGATGCCCTGCGACGGTTGGACCAACTGTTGAAGGCGGGCTATCGTCACGTAGTGGACGCAGACATCCAAGGATACTTTGACAGTATCCCGCAGGACAAGCTGCGGGCACGACTGCGGGAGCGGATTGCTGACGGGCGAGTACTGAGCCTGCTGGACGGATACTTGAGCCAGCCGGTGATGGAATCCCTGCAGACATGGACTCCCGAACAAGGAACGCCGCAAGGGGCTGTAATCAGCCCGTTGCTCGCGAATATCTACCTGAACCCGCTCGACCATGAGATGGCGAGCCGGGGGATGGAGATGGTGCGATACGCCGATGACTTCGTGGTGATGTGCCGAAGTCGGGCGGAGGCGGAAACCGCGATGGAAGTGGTGCGGGTCTGGATGAAGGAAGCAGGGCTGTGCCTGCACCCCGACAAGACTCGACTGGTGGATATGGAGACGAATGGCAGCCGCTTCGAGTTTCTGGGCTACCGGTTCAATCGGTGGAAAGACCGTGACTATAGGTCCCCCCGCGCAAAGAGCGCAAAGAAGCTGAAGGATGCCATACGACAACACACCCGCCGAACCAACGGCCTCAGCATGGAGGCAACCATCGCTGCAATCAACCCCATCCTGAAAGGATGGTTCGGGTATTTCAAACACAGTTGCCGCTCGACATTCCCCGCAATAGACTCTTGGGTCCGGATGCGCTTGCGCTCAATACTGCGAAAGCGAGCCGGAGGCCGTGGTCGAGGACGAGGGAGTGACAATCAGAAATGGCCAAACAAGTTCTTTGCCGACTGTGGGCTCTTCTGTCTGGAAACAGCCTATGGGCAGGCCGTACAATCCCTTCGTGGGTAACCCATCAACTGGAGAGCCGGATGCGGGAGACCCGCCTGTCCGGTTCGGAGGGGGGAGGAACCGGGAATTAACCGGTTCTTCCTACCCCTATCGCGGAAGCAGCCATAAAGTCAGGCCGGAGGCCGGAGGTAAGAAGGCAGCCAAGAGGGCGGGGTAGATTTTAGTCCGTCGGCTTGAGTCTGTCGTCCGTCGCGGTCTGATCAGGACATGGGTAACATGCCCTCCTCGTCCGCCAAGGGCGGACCCGCCTGAGGCGGGCGCGGTGAACGCGAAGATAAAGAGCGGCCTGGAAGGCCGTTGCCCGATAATGTACGGGCGTCCTGGGGACGCCCATTAATGGGCGGACACATTGGGAGAATGAACAATGATGAATGATGAATGATGAATAAGAGAGGAGACGGGCGAGAAGCGAAGGCAAGCGGCCAGTGAAGCCATTGCCAGGTGCCCAGCATGTCCCTTGAAGGTGCAAGCCCAGCTCTCGCCCTGAAGGCGCGCGGGGGTATCGCCCACACAAGAACGGCCTGCAAGGCCGATATCCGATAATGTACGGGCGTCCTGCGGGACGCCCATTAATGGGCGGACAAGCCCAGCTCTCGCCTTGAAGGCGCGCATCGGTACCGCCCCTACAGTTGAGGCCAGCGGAGAGCAGCCAGTGAAGCCAGGCCGGGCCGGATCGGCGAAAGGGGCTCGGAGGTGGCAAAAATAGAAGGCCGTCCCGGGGGGACGGCCTTCTTTGTCACGCCGGGCCATTATTCAGGCACTGAGAACCTGCCGGAAGCCCTGTAGAACTCCGATGGATTGTCGAAGACAACCTTCTGGATCATTGGCTTGGGGAAGCGCAGGGAGCGCATTACAGCGACGGTCTTGGGCACAGCGAGAGGATCGCTCTCGCCCCAATCCGCGCTGGAGTTGACTATCATCTTCTCGAAGCCGTACTTCTTGATCATCTCGACGGTCCGCTCAGGGGACATCTTCGTCGGGTAAACCGTGAAGCCCTTCCATACCGGCTGTCCCCAGACGGCGGGCATGGTCTCTTCAGTGTTGTGGTCCACTAAGTAGCGGTTCATATCAACCTTCATCTCGACGAGGATCTCGACGATCCGGATGATGCCTTTCAGCTTGTTGAAGTGAGGGGAGTGGATCACCACGGGGAGCTTGTGCTTCTCGGCCAGGTCTATCTGCGCCCTGAATACCTTCTCCTCATTCGGGGTGATGTTGTTGAAGCCGATTTCACCGACCGCGACGCAATTGGGGTGGCTCAGGAACTTCTCCATCCCGGCGACGGTTTCGAGCGACAGGGAGACGTTCTCGGCTTCCTTGGCGTTCACGCCGATCGCGCTCTTGTGGATGATCCCGTATTTGGCGGCTCTTGCGGATTCGATTTCGAGAATGTGAGTGAAATAGTCAAAGTACGTATGGGGCGAAGTCCGTGTCGAGCCCAGCCAGAATGCCGGTTCAACCACGGCCTCGATTCCCGCCGCGCTCATCAGCTTGTAGTCGTCCGTGGTCCGTGAGAACATGTGAATATGCGGATCGATAATTCTCATAACGTCTCCTTGTTTTTCTTGTTTCAGCTCTGGCGCAACGAGGCTCCGAAGTGCATAGTCATTGCCTCGACAATGGCCGCGCTTGCCGGAGAGACCTCGTCTTCAGTAAGAGTATGGTCCGGAGCCCGGAATACCACCCGCAGAGCGATGCTCTTCTTCCCGGCGGGAACCTGCTTCCCGCGATACAGATCGAAGAACTGGATGTCCTCGACGGGAGAGCCCTTCGAGGCGCCGGAAATCACTTCATAGACGCGAGCCCAGGTTTCCGATTCGTTCACCACAAAGGCGAAGTCCCTGTCCACACTGGGGAATTTTGGAATTCGCGAGTTGTCAAAGAACCGCAGCCCGCGATCGGGCAGGGCATACAGCAGATCCAGATTCACCTCGGCGACTACCGGAAGGAACTTGAGGCCGATGGCCGACGCCACATCCTCCGATGCGGTTCCGAAAAAGCCGATTTCCGCCCCGCCGAGCCGTATTGCCAGCGAATGACCCGCACTGAGGGCTTTCCGGGCAACCGGGGCCATCGAAACATTCAGGTGCGGAGCATAGGCGTGAAGCGCACACTCGAGCATTCCCTTTGCAGCCGCGAAATCCAGGTCCCACAAGAGCCCGAGCACTTGGTGTTCATCGGGGGCAGGACCTCCCTGGTCCATGCATATTCGCCCGAATTCAAAAAGGTTCACTTTTGACAACCCGCGGTCACGATTTCCCTTCAGGCTCTTCATCAGGGACGGCACAGACGATGTCCTCATTACGCCCTGGTCGCTGCGGATTGGATTTCGCAGTTCGACCAGAGATTTGAACGGGAACGATGGGAAGGACGAGGCAAGGGAGGGCTCGATGAACGGGTCGCAGAATGCCTCGCTCATTCCGGTTCTGAGCAGAATTTCCCGGAGCGCGGCGCGCTTCAGGTACTCAGGCTGGATCGGGTCAGTATGGACATTCTTGCTGACACGATCGGGAATCTTGTCGTAACCGTATATGCGGGCGACTTCCTCGATCAGGTCGACCTCCCGGCTGACGTCCTTGCGCCAGGAAGGAACAAGCCAAGACATGCTGTCAGGTACGCTTTCAGCAAGCGCGAAACCGAGATTTTCGAGGATTTTCTTCGCCAGTTGGTCATCAATCCTGATCCCAAGGAGTTTTTCCATCCGGGCAGGCCTGAGGGAAACACGACGGGGCTCGGGAAGATCGGAACCAACGGAGATTGCCCCGCCCGCGATTTCGCCGCCGCAGATTTCGCGGATCATCTCCACTGCGCGGGCGGCAACATAACTCGCTCCGGCGATGTCGGTACCCCGCTCGAAGCGCGAGGATGCATCAGACGAAACGCCGATTTTGCGGGAGGTCTTGCGGATCGAGACACCATTGAATGCAGCACACTCGATCAGGATCGCCTTTGTTGACGAGGTGACTTCCGTGGCCAGGCCGCCCATCACACCGGCAATCGCCACAGGCTTTGCCGCGTCCGCGATTACAAGCATCGACGGGTCAAGGGCGACTTCTTTACCGTTAATGAGAGACATCTTTTCCCCGGGGCGGGCGTTGCGCACGACTATCCGGCGCTCGTTCAGCCTGTCGAGGTCGAAGGCATGAAGAGGCTGGCCCGTCTCGTACAGAAGGTAATTGGTGATATCCACGACGGCGTTGACCGGTCGCAGACCCAGAAGCTCGATGCGCCTGCGCAACCAGGCCGGGGATTCGCAGGCCTTCGCACCGGTCACCACCCGAGCAATGTACAAGGGGCAGAGGTCCGGGTTTTCAACAACTACAGAAGTGATGGATGCGACACCGGCTCCCTCCGGCGGGCGCTTCAACCCGGGCAAACGGGTAGAAACCCCGGATATAGCGGCAAGCTCGCGTGCGACGCCGAATGCGCTCATCCAATCAGCGCGATTGGCCGTTACTTCGAGTTCATAGACTGTATCGTCATCGAATCGCTCAACGCCTTCCACGCCAAGTCCAACGCGGGGCAGTGCGGCGGCGACATCGTCCGGAGACATAGTGGAGGGGCAGAGTTCCTTGAGCCAGTGATACGTAACTTTCATCGGGCGGACTCCTTGGTAAGTCCGTATTTTAGGCGGCTTTAGGGCGGGCTCAATCTTTCCCGGCCGGTTCCAGGTTCAGGGACAGTTCCGCGTGGCGGCAACTACCCGTCAGTTCCGCAAATATCAGTGGATCCGAAAGCGACGGATTACTATCCCTTGCCTGTGCCCAGTTGCGGAGGCACTTAGAGAAGACTATTTCGCCGAACAACGAGACTTTCCTGTCGGAGCATCCCTTTGCGCTTAGGACAAGCACTGCGGCCGGTGGCCATCCGTTCTTGCGGGCGAGGGTGTGCGGGACGCCCGGCTTGATTGCCGCCCGGTCGAGCACCTCGGCGCCGGACTCAACTCGCACCAGAATTTCCTCTACGCCTTCCGGCGCCGTTACGGTCAAGGCGATTTCCTCAGGATAGAACGTCGGGACCGGCGGAGTGGCCTTTTCGGGCCTGAAATAGATCGGGTTTGTAAATGACCATCTATCCGTGTCGTCGCAAGCCATCACTATGTACCAGCAGGATTCGGTCTCGGTAATCTGGAAGTCCCGGGCGGCAATGGTCTCGCCAGGAGAGAGCTTGTCGTCCAGACCCGTGGTGCTCTCAAGTATCCTGCCATTGCGAATCAGAGTGATTCTCTTGATAAAGTGCGAGCCATCTACCGGGGCATAGATTCGTAACGCGCCGTAATGCATTCTGCCGTCCGCGGCGACCTGCGAGCCCGGGCCATTGTTGTCCACAGTGAATTCGATAAAGGGGCCCTCGCATACAACGACCCGGCCTTCGGTAACGGCCTGGACAACCCCTGCGCGCGTTGGTGTCCCCTGCAAGCGAACGTAGTTGAGTGGTCTGGGCAGATCAGTCGAGGATGAACCTATTCTTGCAGCCGAGGACTTGATTCCGGTAAGCCGTCTCCCGCTGTTCAGAGCATTGTACCAGACAAGCATGTCATCCGCGTCCCTGATGTCAATCGCGTCAACGGCTCCACACATCAAGTCGTAAGGCAACTCAGATCCGTAACCTGCGAACATTGGATAGACGTCGCCGAAAACGGAAGCGGACTTCTTCAGGAACGACCATCTTGAGTTCGGGAGCCTGATCAGCTTCTTGAGGGAAGGATTGCTCAAGACTATTGCCGCGCCTGAGGCTTTCAGCTTGAGCATTTCTATTGCATTGGGAATGTGAGGGTCATCAGGAAGCTGGATCTCGAAGGGCGCTGCCCCTCCGATTCTGTAGAACCACCCGAAATAGGGACGTGAGTCGTTGAAGACAGTCGGAACCAGTGCAATACGGTCGGTTGAAGAAGCAGCAGCGAGTTCCATAATCTTCAGGGGATCAGTCGTCGCGCTGATATTCGGGGGCGGATTATTCCACCAGGGAGCGGCGCAACCCACCATGTCCAAACCTTCACCCTCAGCCAGGATGCCGAGCACCGGAAGGGACGGGATGGCGCCAAGAGCACTTCCGCAAGCAGTAAAGACCAACGGGTCGACGGAGTACCATCCCATCTTCCGCAAGTCAATCCATGGCTTCATAGCGATGTCAGCCCGAACCGGCTTGTCAGCCTTTATCTCAAAGTAAGGCAAGTCCTTGTTCTTTAAGTAGAAAGGTCCCTTTTTGACTTCCAGTTTGTACATTCCTTCAGGCAACTCGACTCGGAAATTCCCCCGACCCCACAGTGGGGTGCCCTCGGAAGCCCCGCCCACCAGGTCCCCGGCGGCGTTTCGAATTTCCAGGCGTCC
>JBAZOJ010000212.1:0-6573 GCA_041648755.1 Candidatus Brocadiia bacterium | reverse complement strand
TTTGATGCCCTGATACTCCAAATCCCCAAGATTATCCGACATTTATGCGACACGCCTCGAACACGCAAAAGGCAGATCCATCCAAGGCTGGTTACTTAAGTTAGCGCATATGGGGGCGATACCCGTGCGCGCCTTCAAGGCGAGAGCTGGGTTGTCACCCTTCAAGGGGATGCTGGGCATTCGCCCGGGCTGTTGGTCGCCAAAGTACACGATGCGTCTCGCTTCGTGCTTGTGGTTTCGGCCTTCACGGCTGCTGGATCAGCGACAGTCGACAGACGACAGACGACGGACTGGCTTCTATGGCTGTTGGCCGCTCTCCTATTCCTCAATCATCAATCCGCATTCATCAATGCTCGCCTCCCTCCCTTCCGTCTTGACTCCTCTCTGCGCCATATGTATAATCCGGCCATGCAAAACGAATCTCCTTTGAATGCGGCCAAAGAGACCGGAGTCGAAGCTCTTCCAAGCCATGAGCGCGGGAATGAGGAAGCACTGCCTGCGGGCCCCGAGGGACAGAAAGGCAGCGAAGTCCTCGCCCGGATAAGGGAACTGTGCAAGAAGGCTCAGGAGGATATGGAAGCCGACCCGAAGTCGGCAGACAAAGTCGCTCTGCGCGTAAGCGGGGAAGCCACCGGGCTAATCCGGGCACTCAATGCAAACGGGGTGCCCGCGCCTTACATAGCGCAGTACAGTGATCGAATGGCCCTGATGATAGCGCGGTGCGCTGCCGCATATTCTCTGGAGACCTGGCAGTGGAAGTCGGGCATGGCCCTGCTTGAGGATGCATCTCGGTTCGCGGTCGACGATGAGGCAAAAGCGACCATCGAGGCCGCAAAGGCCGCTGTCAAGAATAAAGAGAAGCTGTACGAGGGTCTGACGCAGATCGAAAGTGCCCCGAGCCTTGCCACCTTTAACGGATTGGGCGCGATGCTTTACGGGAAGACGGACGTTGACCCTGAGACAGGATCATACCTGGCCACCCACTACTTTGTATTCGCCTTTCTTCCCGTGTACCCGATACGCCGGTACAAAGTACTTCCGGTGGTAGAGGAGACCAAGACCTTTGGCATAAAGCACACAGCTTCAAAGGGATACATCTTTCTGGGCAAGGCCCCTTTGCGCACTTTTGACGTGTGGCATCGGTTCATTGGCCTGGGCGTGCTTGCTTTGCTGATCTGGGCCATAGCATCCTGATCGGCACAGCCGAAGAATGCCCCTTGTGCCCGAGTTGCCAACCCGGCGTACGATGTCGCCCGGTCGCATGCAGATGCGACGCCTCGCCCATGCAAGTCGAATCTCCACTGTGTTCCACTAACAAGGCTGGTTGCAGTGTTCATCATTATCTGCAGATATAAGACAGCGAGATACATGACTCCACTGGACTCCGCCAAGGATGCCAGTGCCGATGTTCTTCTCGATCAGGAAGCTCTGATTGGCAGGATGTTGGCTGCGGATCCCGAGCGACAGAAATACACCGGGCTTCTGGCGCCGATCATGATTCTCTGCCAGAAAGCACGGGCGGATGCGGAAGCCGACCGGAAATCGGCAGATCGGGTCGCGTTGCGCGCAATCGCTGATGCCCCCGCGCTCATTCGCACGCTCAGCGCAAGCGGGATACCTGCGATTTACCTCTCTCAGTGCAGTGACAGAATTGCCCTTACGATAGCGCAGTGCGCGGCCGCATATGCTCTGGCAACCTGGGAGTGGAAGTCGGGCATTACCCTTCTTGGCGAGGCCATGCGGTTTGCCGACGGCGGTGAGGCCAAAGAGATCATCGAGCGGGAAATTGCTGCCGCCAAAAAGAACAAGACACAGCTTGACGGGCTGACCCCTATCCGAGAGTTGCCAAGCCCGTCCACAACTGACGGCATTGGGCTTCGTCTGTGCGGGGCATCCGGCCGAGACCCTGAGACAAAGTCCTACCTTGCGACTTACTGTTTCGTACTCTTCCTTATCCCAGTGGTTCCAATACGCCGGTACCGGGTGATCCGAAATGAGTATCAGTATGCTCTCCTCGGCAGAGCCCCGTTGCGTATCTTCGATATGTTGCTCCCGCCAATAATCTGGGGCAGCATCGTTGCCGGGATTCACTGGCTGCTGTATGCTTCCTGATAGAACCGCGTACAGGATGCGGCGACATGCACCGGCACCATCTTCCTAGCGGCTGCATAGGAGACGGAATCAGGAGGAAGGCAGACACCATGTCATTTTGATATTATATGTTCTGTCCAAAAGGACCGCTTCCCGTGAGGGCGAGGGGAATAGAGCAACCTCACGCAGAACGATAAATGGTACGCCTTTTGCTGTCCCCTTGGAGTATTCTGGCATCCTGTGATATGGCACACTTCAGAAAGCGCAATCGCTGGGAGAAGAACATGACCGCCGATTTCACACAAGAGGAATCTCAGCAACCCAAATGTCCTCTCTCTGATATGCATCTTGATTCTCGCGAGAGGGAGATTCTCAGAGGACTCGAGTTTGTTGGTGAAGGCGCCGTAGCCTTCTTCGCGGATGCTTGTCGGTTACGTACTTCCGACTGCCCCCTGGAGGCAAAATCACACCTGATCGGGCATTGTCTGCGAGAGGCAGAAAGCGCCATCAGGGACGTCCTCCAACCTACAAACAAGACTGAGCATGCATCTCAACAGGTCTGCGGAGAAGAAGCTGACCAAGACAGCCGGGAAGGATTCAGAGAGTCCGTTGATAGAGCAATTGAGACCCTGGGATTGGAGCCTGACTGCCCTCTCGCAAAGCAATGGGAGAAGCTTGGCAAGAAGGGCACCTCTCTGCACGGATTGGCACACAGAAAGAGGCTATCAAAACCCAGGAGCCTGGACACGGGCTTTCGGGCAACATGGGAGGCAGCCATCGAGTTTTTCGAGGCCGTACTGCCCTTATTGAAGAGCCGTTTATACAAGGTTTTCCAGCAGATCGACGACATTCTTTCGCAGCGGCAGCCGAAGAGCGCGGACTTCCTTGTTAAGCGCGTCTTTGGGCACCGCAGGGCGATAGCCTACTTCTTCGAGAAGTGCGACGACCCTCGCTGGATTCAACCGCTCAGAAAGAAAGGGGTTTTTCTGCCCCTTCAGGAGAATGCCCTCTCTGCCGATGACAGGCAGCCGCCCAGCGACGTATGGCACATGGCCAATTATCTCGCCAGAATGGCTCAAAAACAGCCAGATAGGAATATCCAGGAGGAGATACTATCTATCATTGCAGCTTCGGGCAATCGCTTCCCCCTTTTGCTCGCCAGGTATCTGGACGCGCTGCAGGAGCTTCAGACATCACTATCTGCCAAGGCATGCAGCGTGGTGGAGAAGTGGTTGACTTCAGCTTCGCTGAGAGACTTGGAGCTTGCCATCGTTGAGCATTCCTGCAACTTTGCCGAGCATCTCTTGAAGGAAGGGGAAGCGCGGGCCGCGATTCGGATACTTGCCTCGGCACTGCGCGGAAATCCCGACTCCATTGAATACGACTACCGCGTGAAGGCAGTCACCTCGCGAATCTCGGCAAATCTTGCTGCCGGGAACCTTGGGAAGAACTTGGGGAGCATATGTGCGCTTCTCACAACAGAGCTCGCATGGTCCACGGGTGACAGAGTCGATGAAGAACCTCTTCGCCAGCTCTGTGATATTGACCGGACACCGGTTCTCGCACACCCTCGGCCAGCGCCTCCTTCGCGATTCAGAGAGCGTTCCATTTTCTGGCGCGTTGCTATCGAGGATCACCCAGAGAACAACGACCTGCATGCCAAATCGCACCTGCTTGCCTCCCTACGGGATGTGGCGATGGAATTCTGCAGACGGGATAGCGCTAAGGGAGCGAAACTGATCGTTGCTCTTGACAAGATCCCACATACGATCTTCAGACGCCTAACATTGTTCCTGCTGAGTCGGCATCCAAGCGCCCTACTGGACCTGAACGCCAGATTCCTGGCTGATCGCCGTGGCTTCGATGACACAGACTTGTGGCATGAATATTCTTTGTTCCTGCAGGCTGTTCTGCCCAACTTGTCGAATCCAGAAAGGTCGACTATCCTGAAATGGATGAAGGGAGGCCCAACCGCCGCAGAGCTGGAAGAATACGCTCGGTTTGAGCGGAAGGCTGAGGGCAGCGACCCATCGGAAGAGCAGGTCAGGCAGTACTGCTGTCAATGGAAAGCGAGACAAATGATGCGCTTAGGAAATGCCCTCCCTTCTACCTGGAAGCGATACAGATCTTCCTGGAAAAAGGAGTGCACGCCTGCCATTCAGGATCCGGAATTTCCCACGGAACTGATGAGCACTCTCCTGAGAAGCCCCTTGACTTCCGGCAATCTGCGAATGATGACCACAAACGGCATGGTTGCGGAGCTTGCAGAGCATGCCCGCAATAGACGCGAACGTCGTGGTGACGAGCTTGCTTACATAAAGTTGACGAGGGAGTTCGCCTATGCCGTAACTGAGGCACCGGGCAAGTTCCTGCGAGACTGGAGGCTTATCGTCGGGAAATGTCCTGAGTTCCTGCCGAGCCTTCTAAGCGGTCTGCATTCCGCCCAGCAGAAGGGACTCGGAATTGACTGGTCTTTGTGCCTTGACCTAATGAAGTGGGTCACCGGTATCAGATCGAGCGCAAGCGTCGGAGAACCAGGGCTGGATGGCCTCGAGGTCTCCGAATCGTGCAGGTACGTGGGGTGGATTCTGCTTTCAGCATTGGCACAAGGAAGTGCCCCCGCACAAGTGAAGTCAATCCCGTTCGACGCACGTCAGAAGGTGTGGAGTGTCATCACCGGCATCTCGAAGTTGCACTCAAGCCACGACGACGCGGACATGACGCCTGAGCGAGCTCTGAAGGATCTTGATCCCTGGAACTGCCCTCTCGATGCGATGGCCATCCACTTGGCATATGCATATTCCCTCTGGGTGATTCGCGAAACCTCCGAGACCCCGCCCAATCAGGCGGCTTTCGCTCGACTGCCCGAAGTTGCCACCTTCCTTGATCAACGGCTTGATCCGAAGGAACAGCCTTCTCTCGCGGTGTGGGCAGTTCTTGGCAGTCTGTTCCCGAAATTCTGGCTGCTGGATCGGCAATGGGTTGAACAGCGCGTACAAGGCTTCTTCCCGAGTAAGGAAGCAGATCGCCCCAAATGGCTCTCGGCTTGGGGAGGGTATGTAACGGAGTATAAACCTTACTCAAACCTCTATGACCTTCTGAGAAATGAGTACCGACGCGCCGCGCACGAGATCTGCCAAAGCGAAGCGAGCATAGAACCTGACAAAAGAGCTGATGTCAGGGAATTCGTTGACCACATACTGCTGTTCTCTGCCTTCGGGGTGGATGGCTCTGACGAGCTGGTTGCCCAAATGGCGCGCTGCCGACATGAGCAGGTCAGGGAGTACGTCATGAGCCATGCGGGGCACTTGCTTGGTCAGTCAATTCTGAATCCGCTCACTCCTTCCGAAAGGAGAGCGAGACTCTCCGCAGTGATATTCGACCACTTCGAGAGAACAAAGAGGGGAGAACCGAACACGAATCCCTGGGACTTCCGGTCATTTGCGAAGATATTCGTGGCAGAAATGGTGCCGACTCAGCGAGCACTGGACATGCTGCTTGAAATACTTGATCTTGGCTGGGAATTCGACAGCTACTTCCCTGGCATAGAAACTCTGGCCGGTATGACAGACGCTCACTTGAGCAAAGTGCTGGCAGTTGTAGAGAAGCTCCAGACCAGAAATATCCTCTTGCACTCGACCTTTGGCAGCGAGGATGACCTCCGAACCATCCTAATGAAAGCGATCCGCAGTGGAGACGAGAGCATGTATGACCAAGCCAAGAAACTGATCAACGACCTGGCGGCAGAAGGGGGACCGACTTTCCACGATCTCTTGCGAGACGACCCAGATGTTTAGCCATAGAACGATGGGTGCGGAGCTCTGCGCGATCAGCCTCTACCACCCCTCCCTCTTCCGCGCCTGCTTAAAAGGTCGGCTGCAAAAGAGCCGCTCTACCTGCACTTCCTCAGTGCCTGCTCCACGAAGTCTGCAGCCCTGGCATCCTTGTCGCGAGCCTCACGGATGATCGGCACCATCTGACGGCGGATATCGGGGCTCGCGAAGGCTGCCCGCTGCTCGGGGCCACGCCCCAGACCACCGACAAGTCCCCAGAGCTTCCACATCAGGTCATGCTCAGCCTGATAATGGGCTGCGGCTGCCTTCAGTTCCACTTCCGAACCCGGCAGATGTTCCTCTGCCTGAAGAATAAACTTTCCGCCAAAATACCGGCCTTCGGCGACCGTGCCGACCGCGTCGTCATGCACGTCAAACGCGCAGTCAGGGCCGCCACCAGCCGCGATCTCGTCGTCCAGTAGCAGATGCTCCGCCCAGGCGTCGTACGCCGCGAGCCCGTTGTGCCGACCGTCGTAGCGGAGAGGTTCCCGCACTACCTTCAGCAGCCAGCGCAGTGCATCGAGATACGCCTCGCTCCGCTCGGGCCGCCCGACCTTCTGGCCGAAGGTTACAATGCTCAACGCCGTTTCCGCCCAGTTCTCCCGCCGGAAATATCCGTTTGGCTCGAAAGCCACGCCCGCGTTGAACT
>JBAZOJ010000211.1:0-6589 GCA_041648755.1 Candidatus Brocadiia bacterium | reverse complement strand
CACAGATGAGACGAGGGCAGTACTTCATCTTCGGAGCGTTCACGCAGCGCGTGTTCTTCGAAGGAAACGCCGGATTTGTCGGCGGCTTCTCTCCAGAGGTCAAATCGGAAATGCTCCGGCCAGGCGTCAAGTCGAGCCCCGAGGTTCCATGCCTCCAGCAGGGCCGCGCCCACTCGACGGTTTCCGCGGGCCAGGTAGCCTTCAACAAGCGAGATTTCGGGCTTGTCGAACTTTAGGTTCACTGTCTTCTGCGGCCTGGCGGACAGGATTTCTCTGCGGTACTCCAGTTCATCGGACGGGCTGATCTGCGCTGCCCATTGGAACGGGGTATGCGGTTTGGGCACGAATGTCGAGACAGTCGCGTTGACGTTGGCGGGGCCACCGCCGATTTGCCTTTTTGCATTGGAGAGTGAGTTGCACAGCAGAGCAATGGCCTGTCTGTCTTCGGGTTTTTCGCCCGGCAGACCGATCATGAAGTACAGTTTCACAAGGCGCCACCCGTTTCGGAAGGCCTCGCGCGCCCCATCGAGCAGAGCATCATCCGAGATCATCTTGCTGATGACGCCGCGCAGCCGCTCGGTTGCGACTTCGGGCGCCATTGTCAGCCCGGACTTGCGGACATCGCCGAGAATGGCCGGGAGTTGGAAAAGAGCCTTGCCAACGCGAAGGGAAGGTAGAGCGACCCCGACGCGCAATTCACGGAATTCGCGGTTCAGGCTCTCCACAATTTCGAGGATCTGGGGATGATCGGATGACGAAAGGGAGAGGAGCCCGATGGTGTCATGCCCGCTTGCAGCATAGCAGGCTCGTGCAATCTCGAGAATTCTGGCTGGCGAGCGAAGCCGCTGGGGGCGATACTGCATTCCGGCCGAGCAGAAGCGGCAGCCGTTGAGGCAGCCGCGCATTATTTCAACCGTGATGCGATCATGCACAACTTCGATCACCGGCACAATCGGCTTCATTGGGAAGGGCGCTTCTTCCAGGTTCATGACAAGGGCGGAGCGCACGACGGCGGGCGCATTCCCCTTCGGAGTGATCGATGAAATTCGGCCCGATGCGGCGTATTCAACGCTGTACAAGGATGGAACGTAGAGCCCCTGTACCCGGGAAGCCATCTCGGTCAAGGCATCTCTTCGAGACATCCCGCCACTAATCTTCAGCTTCCGCCAGAGATCTGCGATTTCGACAACCGCCTTTTCGCCATCGCCGAGAAGAAAGGCATCAAAGAAATCCGCAACCGGCTCGGGGTTGCCGCAGCAGGGCCCGCCACCGAGAATCAGGGGATGTTCGTCTGTTCTGTCCGCGGCCAGCAGGGGGATTCCGGCAAGGCTCAGGATGGTCAGCACATTGCTGTAGCATAGTTCGTACTGGAGCGAGAAGCCAACGATATCGAAAGAAGCCAGCGGGGTGAAAGTCTCAAGTGTGTACAAAGGCACCCCCCGGTGCCTGAGTTGCTCTTCCATGTCCTTTTCGGGGCAGAATGCGCGCTCGCAGACGATGTCGTCCCTCTGGTTCAGGACATCGTAGATTATTCTCAAGCCCAGGTGAGACATTCCGATCGTGTACGTGTCAGGAAACACGAGGGCAAAGCGCAGTCGGCCTTGGTGGGTCTTGACGATGGAATTGAGCTCCCCGCCTATGTACTGAGCGGGATTGCGGACAAGGGGCAGGACCCTTGTCGTCAGTTCAGCGCGGATATCCATCGAGGGGAATCGCTGCTCAGCGCCTTGAGGGAGGCGGTGGAGTCAGAGTTGTTTTGAATCGCAACTGGAAGTACTTTGTCGCCCGGTCGAGTTCGGATTGCCAGTAGGCGCGCTCCTGTTCGACCTTGGCAATTGCATCATTGGCGGAGCGTTCTTTGTCTTCGCCCGTCACTTTCTCAAGCGAGGCGATTTTCTGCTTGAGGAGGTCTATGGTCTCCTCCAGGCTCTTCTTCTCTATTCGCGCGGCATTCTGAAGGTCCCGGAGCCTGAACTGGAGATCCCGGTTGCTGTTTTCGACTTGCCTGATGGTCATTTCGAAACCGGTAACCGTGTACTGCAAATAGGCCGCGTAAGCGGCTACAAGAATGAACCCTATCGCAAGGTAGTAGATCCATGTGGGCGCCTTTTCCTGAGAAGGAGGCGCGGCTTCCTCGCCCAGATAGACCGTCTCCGCCCCGCAAAGTGCGCAGATGGGGCGATCGTCATCGATGGTTCGGTCGCAATCGGGACAATATCGCTGTTTCGCCATAGCACTCCATTATACGTGAAGCGATAAACAGGCCAAGAGACTGCAAGCTTGGGAGCAGCCACAAGAGAGTAGACCCTCTTTCGGGCAAGTAGTTCCTACGAGGCCTTTCGAGCTTTGATCATGATCTCGATGTCGTCAGGGCCAATGGGCGACCGTTCCCAGTTCCCTGCCGTTCCTCTGCAAAAATACTCCACCCGGAAGCCTGCGGCCTCGAACATCATTCTCAGTTCGGTAGGCACATACCACCTTTCCCGCACTCGAATGGACTTCTTTTTGCCGTCCCGGTCTTCGAACTCAGGGCTGGAGTATCTGAGCATCTTCTCGAGATCGAACGATCCATCCGTAAATTCCGTTTCTGCGGCGGAGCGGATTGCGTGGAAGGCACTCAATGTAGTCATCAGGAATGGCGCCGCTGGTTTGAGGCTTGCGGCGATATTCTCGAGAATCCGCCGGTCATGTTCATGTGGATCGTCGTCCATGCCGATGAGGCAGAAGGCACCTTCACAAAGGCAGATGGCCCCGTCGAACGCAAGCGGTCTGCGGAACTCAACAGCGTCGGCATGCACGAGTTCGACCTCGGCACCCTCCTTTTGCGCGAGCCACCTCGCCCGGTTCAACATTCCCTGTGACAGGTCAACACCCGTAACACGGTAGCCGAGCTTAGCCAGTCCCACGGAATGCCTGCCGGTTCCGCAACCGATATCCAGGATCGCCGAGTCCCTGGGTAGCGCGAGTTCAGAGTCGATGAACTTCAGTTCGAAGTCGGTGTTTCGGACGAACACGTTGTCCATGTAGTGAGGGGCATGTCCGTCGAAGAATTCTTCCCATTCAGAATGGCGCTTTTCCACAATGCACTCCTTGCTTGTGAGCATTGTATCGGGCGATGTGCAAACGGCAAAAGTAGCGGGTTGCGGCGGGGAATGGCAATGCCTTTGACTTGACTGGAAACGCCCCCCAACTACAATTCATCTTTCCCAGGGAGAGACATATTGAGCCTCAATCCATCACTTCCTGAGCCTTCCTCAACACACGATCTGCACGACAAATGCGGCGTCTTCGGCATATTTGGCCACCCGCGTGCTGCATTACTGGCCGATTACGGGCTGTATGCTCTGCAGCACCGCGGTGAAGAGAGCGCCGGAATTGTAGTTTCCGACGGAACACATCTGGTCGCACACAGGAAAATGGGGCTCGCGGGAAGCCTTGATATGGGGCTGCTCGAGAAGCTAAAAGGCTCCTCTGCCGTTGGCCATGTAAGATATTCCACGACGGGCTCATCGATTGTAGAGAACGCGCAACCTCTTGTAGCGCGCTACGCCGGCGGCAGCATTGCAGTTGCACACAACGGTAACCTGGTCAACACCAATGCCCTGCGCAGCCACCTTGAGAGGCAAGGCAGCATTTTCCAGACGACTTCAGATTCCGAGATCATAATCCATCTTCTGGCACGTCCCGAGTACTCAGGGCGATCAGACAGGATGGAGGCATGCCTGGGCCTGCTCAGAGGCGCTTTTTCCTTTGTTTTTCTGACGCAGGATGCTTTATACGCCACCCGTGACAGATTTGGATACCGCCCGCTCGCGCTTGGAAAACTCGGCGATGCGTATGCGGTGGCATCGGAGACCTGTGCATTTGACCTCATAGGGGCGGAATACGTAAGAGACATCGAGCCCGGGGAAGTACTCCGAATCGACTCGAAGGGGCTTCATTCGAGCCGCGTTGGCGCCCCCGATCCCGGCGAACGCGCCTGCTGTCTGTTCGAACATGTCTACTTTGCCCGTCCCGACTCCAAGGTATTTGGCAGGCTTGTCTATGCAAGCCGGTTCCGCGCTGGTGAGATCCTTGCACATGAGGCACCTGTCGAGGCCGACCTGGTCGTCCCCGTGCCAGACTCCGGCATCTTTGCCGGGCTGGGCTACTCAAGTGCATCCGGAATCCCCATGGCGATGGGTTTCATACGCAACCACTACGTGGGCAGGACATTTATCCTTCCGGATCAGGGCGACAGGGATTTCCGGGTTCGCGTGAAGCTCAATGTTGTCGGGGATGTCGTCAAGGGCAAGCGGATTGTGGTTGTGGATGATTCGATCATCCGTGGAACAACAACGCTTTCGAGAGTCAACATCCTCCGACAAGCTGGCGCGAAGGAGATCCACCTTCGAATTGCATGTCCCCCGACCCGCCACCCTTGTTTCTACGGTATAGATTTTCCGGACCCGCGAAAGCTGGTCGCTTTCGGTCGGAACATCGAGGAAGTTCGCCGAGAGGTGGCCGCGGATTCTCTTGCGTACTTAAGCGAAAAAGGAGTACTCGACTCCGTTGACGGTCGCTCCACCGACTACTGTATGGCTTGTTGGACCGGTGTGTACAAGGAGCAACCCGAAGAGGGTGCTTCCAAGTACTCGCTTGAGAATCCGACATCAGGTTGTCGTTAACAGAAATGGGCTGACAGCCCGGACAAGAGTGCCAATGTTGCCCGACGATTTGGCTCAATACACCGTACCGCCTTTGCCACTCGTAAGCGACGAGCTTGGCTTCAGTGGGTTCAGCAATGGCGAAGGGGGACTTCCTCTTTTTCCTTCCCTTGCTCCCGACAAGATTGTGATTACGTTTTTCGGTGGTGGTGACCGGTCGGCAGCTTTTCTGCGTTCTGCCAGGCGCATGCCGAAGGCAGGGCAGGATTTCTTCGCCAGGCTCGCGACGATTTGCCTGTTGGCGGGGCATCGCCCGGTCGCAATCAGGCCGGTCATATTCGGCGTGCTGAATCCCCGCATCAGGACTCGTTTTCTTTCCCTCCTTGGCGAAGCGGCCAAGAAGCAGAACTGCAGACTCGTGCTGCCTGAACTGCTTGACGTGCACACCGAAGTCGCAACGGTCGGAGCCCTGGTCTTTGCGGAAAAAGACACATGTCCTGCCTATTTCCAGCCCGCCGAAGGAGATATCATCGTTGCTGCCGCAGACATTGCGTCAGCCGCAAAATTGCAGAACGTCCGTCTGCCGGACCCCTATACAAACTGGGGCGAGAAGCTTCATAAAGTCAGGTCCGACAAGTATCCCAGGAAGCAAAGGGTAATCAGGTTTGCCGCATGCGTTGACGAGTTCACGATGCGCGGTTTGCGTGGTGTCGTTGTTCCCCGGGTAGGGGATCTCTCAGCCAAGATCGCGAGCAAACGGCTTGCGGACTTCGCAGGCAAGTCGGGCATCATTGTCGTTGTTGCTCCGCACTTTGCACGGCGCGTACAGAAGCGGCTGACGCATCTGAATCGTCGGGCCACTGTGGATTTTATCGGGAAGCTCGCCAGGCGAACGCCTGCGGAGGAGTAGCATGGAGAGGATCGCCAGGGCATTGGTCAGTGTATCTGACAAGACCGGAGTTGTGGATTTCTGTCGCTCGCTGACTCAGATGGGCGTGGAAATCCTCTCGACCGGAGGAACGGCCAAGACGCTGAGAGAAGCTGGCGTGCCCGTTCGGGACGTATCAGAGCACACCGGTTTCCCCGAGATGCTTGACGGAAGGGTGAAGACACTGCATCCGAAGATACATGGCGGAATCCTGTACATCAGGGCAAATTCCGAGCACAGGGCGTCAGTCGAGGCAAACGCGATCAAGCCGATCGACATGGTCGTCTGCAATCTGTACCCGTTCGAGAAGACGGTGGCCAAGCAGGGAGTTTCCCTTGCTGAGGCGATCGAGAACATCGATATCGGCGGCCCCAGTATGGTTCGTGCGGCCGCGAAGAACTCCGCGGATGTGGCAGTTCTTGTTTCGCCTGACCAGTACTCGACCGTCATGGCTGAACTTCAGGCAAGCGGATGCACACTGTCCAGCCAGACGCGGTTCGAATTGGCAGTGGCGGCCTTCCGGCACACGGCGCACTACGATGCGGCCATATCCAAGTACCTGGCTGCCTGGGGCGACGAGGAAATGCCGCCATTGATGTGGATTGAGCTCGACCGGTCCGAGAAGCTGCGTGAAGGGGTCAATCAGCGACGCACAGCCGCGCTCTACGCGACGTTTGGCGTCCAGGGAGGACCTGCCGAGGCAGCCTTTATTTCCGGCTGGTCGCCATCCGCGCAGGATGTCATCAATCTCGGTGTGGCCGGGGAATGCGCACGCATCGGCGGTGTCGGCTGTGCATGCGGAATCAAGAGAGGTCTCCCTGTGCAGGTGTTTGCCTATGACGAGCCCGCGTACTCGCTCAGAGCCGTCGCACGGGAGTGCGGCGACAAGGAAGGCATTTATCTTGGTCTCGCCACTCCGGTCGGCAAGGAGCTTGCTCAGGTCATTTCCGAGTCATTTGCGAATCTTGAGGGACTCGCCGCGCCGAATTTCAACGAAGAGGCGATTGCCGTGCTT
>JBAZOJ010000210.1:0-6610 GCA_041648755.1 Candidatus Brocadiia bacterium | reverse complement strand
CAGTTCATCGCCTGCTATCGAGCACCTGACGGCTAATGCGGAACTCAACGCGTGCCAGGATCGCATCGACGCTCGCGTGCAGCCTGCCGAGGAGGCGATGGTCGAGATCTCGCGGTCAAGCCGCAGGTTCGATGTCGTCGTGATGGATCCCCCAAGGCTTGTTCCAGACAGGCGGGATCTTGAGCGTGGGATGCGCAAGTACGCCCATCTCAACGAGCTTGCGTTCGGCTGCGTCGCGCCGGGAGGCTTGCTTGTGTCTTGTTCCTGCTCCGGTCTTCTCCCGCGCGCGGATTTCCTTCGCGCGATATCCGTCGCCGCCGGTCGCGCAGGCCGCGAGGTCTCGCTTGTGGAAATGTGCAGTGCCGCGCCCTGCCATCCCGTAAATCCATTCTGCCCGGAGACCGAGTACTTGAAGGTAGCTTTCCTGCGCCTGCGGGGGTAATAGCTGACCGGTCCGTCGTCTGTCGTCTGTCGCTGAACCGAACGCACCAGCAAAGTCAGGCCGGAGGCCGGGGAAAAGACAAGATACGGAGTTTTACCACGGAACACGCGGAACACACGGAAGAGGAGAGAGCATTTGCGAGGCCCAAGAATGGGCATTTTTACCACGACCGCTTCGGCGGCGAGGCCGTTAGGCACGAGCCAAACACATCCTCCTACGCTGAGCCTCCGGAGGACCTTGCTCCCCACACGAAAGCGGAGAGAACTTCTGCGAGGCCAAAGAAGAACAGCCATAATGGGTTCAGAGAAAACCTATGGCTATCGGAAGGCCTGACCCCCGGGAGCGCCACGCACCTGCAAGGCAACGGCCTGGAAGGCCGTTCTTCGTAGGGGCACCCTCCTTCACGAAATTCCGGAGGGCAGGCATTGCAACATGGACATTCAAGGACATCCCGCAGGCGAACTGTGGTTAGCGCGTCGCCGCGCGTTCGTACTGCTGGGGATGCCCTTGCCTGAAACGGCGGCGAGAAGCCATTACAGAACCATTGCATTAGTGCAGTTGAGGGCTGTTGGCCTTCGTTTGTTGGCTCGACCCGACGGACGACGGACGGCAGACTGACCTTGGCATCCATCAATCATCAATCCGCATTCATCAATGCTCGCTCCCTCCTTGACGTCGGCTGCGCCAGTTCTACAATAGCGCCAGGGAGGCCCAATGTTCCGCCAAACCGCCCTTCTCCTGTTGCTCACCTGTTTCGCGTCTCAACCCTTCAGCTATGCCGAAGACAAGGGCCAAATACAGGTGAAGTGCGAGCCAGGCATTTCCATCCTGCTCGATGGAAATCTCAAGGGAGTAAGCACAAAGGAGAATGGCGGGCTGACAATAACGGATGTCCCTGTCGGAGTGCATGAACTGAAGGCCCTGAAAGAGGGCTTCGCGCCGCAGGTCAAGACAGTGACCGTGGAGAAAGATCGTGCCGTAATCGTGGAGCTGAGCGCCTTTGTTCCCAGCGTCGGCAGCCTCGAAATTCGCACGCTTCCGGTGGAGTGCCAGGTCAATTGCCCGGGCATCGGCATCACGAACCGCAAGAAGACCAAGGACCCTTGGAGTGCCGGAGATGTACCGGCAGGCAAGTACGACCTTGTCCTGGAGCGAGCGGACAAGACCCTCAAATTGACCATCGAGATCAGGGAGTCGTGCAAGACCGTGGTAACGGCCGACTTCGCGAAGAAGGAAATCACGGCAGTCATCCTCGATCTCACAGCCGAGAAGGCTCTGCGCAGCATTGCGAAGAACGCGCCGTTCGCCCTTGTTGCCATTTCCCCCGGCACATTCCTGATGGGTTCCCTCAACGGCGAGCCCGACGAAAAAATCGTTCACAGGGTTAACATCACGAAGCCGTTCCTGATCGGTGAGACTGAGGTAACCCAGGCGCAGTACCGAGCAGTGATGAAAGCTAATCCAAGTTGTTACAAAGGCGACAACCTCCCGGTCGATCAGGCAAGCTGGGACGATGCGACGGAGTTCCTTCGCCAGTTGACGGAGTCAGAGCGCAAGAAGGGCAACCTCCCACAGGGAATGGAATACCGGCTGCCGACCGAGGCTGAGTGGGAGTACTGTTGTCGGGCGGGCAGCGTAACTGAGTACTTCTTTGGCGACGACGCGAAAATGCTGGCCGACTATGCGTGGTTCGATGTCAACTCCGGCGATACTACGCATCCCGTGGGAAAGAAGAAGCCAAATGCATGGGGGCTGCACGATATGCATGGCAATGTGTGGGAGTGGTGTTATGACTGGTACGGGGACAAATACCCGCCTGAGGCGGATCACCATAGTGACCCCATGGGCCCGGCAACAGGCCAAGACCGCGTTCTACGCGGCGGTTCCTTCGGTAATACCGCGGGCTACTGTCGCTCTGCCCGGCGCTGCTGGAACACTCCAAATAGCAGGGACTACAACCTCGGCTTCCGGGTAGTTGTTTCCCAAGCCATCGAGTGGAAGTAGAATTCCGTGCCTGCATGGTGCGCTGGCGCGGCTTTGTTTCTGTGACCTATGGAAAGGTCTGCGTGATATGAAGCGAGCCCTGACCGTTTTGGTTCTTATCTTTGTTGTTGCTCTTGTGGCCGCAGGCACGTACTTCTATCTTGAGTCCAAAGGCCTGCTGAAGACGCCTTCTGTCTCCGAGGTGCCAGCACCTACTCCGTCTCAGGCATTCGATGCCAAGAATGCTCCATTCCCCCTTGTTGCCATATCCCCCGGCAGTTTCATGATGGGCTCCGACAAAGGCTACGACTGCGAGAAGCCGGTCCGCAAGGTAACGCTTACGAAGGCATTCTTCATAGGCGCCACGGAAGTAACGCAGAAGCAGTGGACAGCCGTGATGGGCATTAACCCAAGCAACTTCAAGGGCGATGACCTTCCGGTTTCATGCGTTAGCTGGAATGACACGGTGGAGTTTTGCCGCAAGTTGACGGAGGCAGAGAGCAAAAAGGGCAACCTACCGGATGGGTTGGTGTATCGGCTCCCGACGGAGGCTGAGTGGGAATATTGCTGTCGTGCTGGCAGCACGACGGAGTTCTCCTTTGGCGACGATGAAGGACGGCTTGGTGACTACGCGTGGTTTGACAAGAACTCAAAGAGCACTACGCATCCGGTAGGAACAAAGAAGCCCAATGCATGGGGATTGTACGACATGCATGGCAACGTGTTGGAGTGGTGTTATGACTGGTATGCTGCCAAGTATCAAACGGGCGATCAAACCGACCCCGTGGGCCCGGCGACAGGCCTATTGCGCGTGTGGCGCGGCGGTTCCTGGATCCTCAATGCGGGCTTCTGTCGCTCCGCTAACCGCCCCTGGGACAAGCCCGGTCTCATCTACTTCTACGGCTTTCGTGTTGTTGTCTCCGCAGGACTCGTTCTGCCATAGTGTGCAATCGTGTTGAAGGCAGTTTCCCAAAACTGCGGGGCGAGAAATGAACAATGAACAATGCGCAATGAGCAATGAGCAATGACGAATGCACAATGAGGAATAAGAGAGGAGACGGGCGAGAAGCGACGGCAAACAGCCAGTGAGGCCTTTGCCAAGCTAGAGCATGGCGTTCCCGGGGGTCGAGCCAGCAGCCTAGGCGAACACATGGGTTCGCGCCCTACGAAGACCAGCAGCCAGCGAAGCTAGGCCAGTGAAGCCGGTTCGTCCGCGCTATAGCCCCGTCACGAAACTCCGCAGGCTGGCGACCCGGATCTCCTCCGTGGCATTGAAGAAATCGGGGTCAAGTGTGAAGACGGGAACGGATGACTGCAATACGAGCCTCTCCTTTTCGGCGGAGTAGGCGGAGCATCCCCCCGGACTCATATAGACGATTCCGCGGATCTCAGCCGACGCAATCAGCTTTTCCATTTCCTCGTAAAATCGCGTGTTGGGCTCGATTGGCAGACAAGGAACCCTGTTGAAGTACTCAATAGCGACATTGTAGAAGGGACTCGAACCGGGCTGGGAATGGACAGTGCCGGAGAGCCTTCCGGATGTACAAAGAAGATCGGCTCCGACCGATGCTCCTGCCTGTTCGATCATACTCGCAACTTCCCATTCGTCCAGCCAGCAGGGCGCGCCAACCAGCATGATTCTCGGGCCCTTGGCGGGCTGCCCGGTGTATTGCGATGCTGCCAGGTCCAGAAGCGGAAGGACGAGCTCCGGCGGGGCGGCGGTGGATGCCGCGGTAAGGACATAGAAGACGTCCGATGGAATATCGGTGCCGCGAAGAGCCATCAGCATTTCTCTCATCCGCGAGTACAAAGCAACGGTATTCACAAGCCGACGGTCGAATTCCTCAGCGGTCATCCCGTCGGAAACGTAATCTCTGAGCCAGCCAAGTTGATGCACGTACTTTCTGAGGCACTCATCGTTCTGAGTACAGGGTTCCTCGATGCAGAAAATCCGCAGTTCGCGCATTTCCGCCACTCTCTTCGCTGTTCGCAGCAGCGACTGGCAGGTGTCCGGAAGCGCGATCATCTTTAGATCCTCAAGGTAGTGCGCGGAGTCGATGAGCTCCGCGACGCTGTGAACGCGATAGCACATCTTGTTGCCATTCGCCGACGTCTTCTGCCGACCCTTCAACAGAACCGGGTGATATCCGCCAGCACGAAGGATCTCCGGCGGCGTCCAGACGCAAAGGTAAGCGGCTACACCCCGGTAGCCATCGACGAAGTGCGATGCCTCCAGATGTCCTCGCTCGATGAGGTCAAGTCCCTTGCTGGCGATTACGTTGGCAGACGCAGTTCCGGGTTCAATCAGCATTTTTATCTCCGAACCATGTCTAACAGGCTCTCGACGCGGAGGCGTATTTGCTCGCGATCGGAGGGCGAATAGTCAGTTTCGATCTTCAAGTATGGTTTGCCCATCTCCTTGACGGCTGCCGCGATGAAATGAGCTTCTACGTTGTAAGTGTGACAGGCCTGCCAGACCAATTCGACGACGGCATCCACGTGGAACTCGCGAATCAGGCGGTCAAGCAGGCGGATGCGCTCGTCATTGGGGGTCATGCAGGAGCAGGGAATGGCAAGGTACTTGTCAGCTATCGCCTCAAGCGGAGGCGCGCACTCGTCAGCAAGAACGTACTGGGGCTTGTACCCGTTGCAGTTTTCCTGAACCACTACACGGCCACCCGCATCCTCGATGGTCTCCAGCACCTTGTGGCTGCCCATGCCGATGGGGACACCCGTAACAAGGACCCGCGGCCCTTCTTTAGCGGGGAGGTCGCCGTGGGTTATCTTGGCCCGGTATTCAGCAGTAAGCTTGTTCAGCTTGTCCACGAACTGCTTCTGCCCCCTGATGTGAGGGCGGACCATCAGTTGCTGAGCCCAACCGATCGGTGACGGTTTGTGAGCCCCGAGGTCAAAGAAATCCGTGAATGCCCTGCGTTCGGAATTCATCAGTCGTATTGCCTGGCGCAGGCGTTCTTCGCGCCCGGCAGGCGGGACTTTGTAGCGTTCGCACAGATACTCCCACAGCCGGGCAATTTCGGAGCGCCATTCATTGCGGGATCGCTCGCTGACCTGGCTCTGCGGCAGTTCGAGAAGGAAGACTTCTTTGCCAAGTTTCCTGCTCAGCAGTTCGAACATCTTCTTCTTACCGTCGCAGGTCGTCTCGGCGATAATCACGTCTGAGTCAGTGAAAAAAGGATGTTCGTCGGTGAGGAAATAGCCGAAGCTGGATTTGATCAGGGGGCACAGGTTCGACGGAAGAACTGACTCGGCCGGGGCGATCATCTCATTCGAATAACCGCACAGGCAGACGGGAATTCCCCCCGCTGCGACCACTAACTCGAAGGGGGCGTATTCGCAGTAGAGACCGGCAATGAACGCGCCGGATTCCTGAGCCTTTCGAATAAGTCGATACTCGTTATACTCAAGCCGGGAAAACCACTTCTGTTCCGGGGACTCCGGCGGTGGCAGGTTCTTCAGGTTGCATCCCATACGACGGATTATACAACAAGGCCGGAGGTTGTTGGGAGGTCTTTTTTTTTGCGATTTTGCCGCGAGTGCGCCGGAGCATCGTGGAACGGCTTAGGACAGGCCCTGAAATCGGCTTGAATACTGGCCTGAAAACGGATTCTGTTTCTTGCGGGAAGGCACAAAAAAAGTATAATTGCACGATGCAAAAATCGGACCGAGGAATTTGGTGAAAAGCGACGGTCTCTGGCGAGCCGTAACGGCCGTCGTACGCAGCGAAATCAGCGATGACGAGCGGAATTTGCTCTCCGGCGCGGAGTTCTCCGGAATTCGATCGGGAGTTGCCCGGATCAGGCTGGCCGAAAACGAGAAAATGATCAACCTGGAGTTGCTCGCCGCGAAGCTCTCCAAGGCCTTCTCCCTGATTTCCGGCCGGAACATCGCCTGCAAGTTCGCTACTAATGGCTCAGCGCGCCTCGCAAGGCTTCCGCATCCGCCGCGGCTTAATGAGTTCTTCACCTTCGAGAACTACATCGTGGGTCCGGCGAACCGGCTTGCACATGCCGCGATCCTCTCCTGTGGCGAAAAAGGGACCGCCGGGTTCAATCCGGTCGTTATCACTGGCGGAACCGGGCTCGGCAAGACTCACCTGCTGCAGGCGAGTCTTGCCGAGCCCGGTTCCGCCAGTGATAACGACCGGATTGAACCCGGCGGTCCCTT
>JBAZOJ010000209.1:0-6615 GCA_041648755.1 Candidatus Brocadiia bacterium | reverse complement strand
CGGCCGACAGTTCCTGCCGCGATCGCAGAGTGTTACACAGCGGGCATCCGTGTGATAATGATCACCGGTGACTACCCGGGCACAGCGCGGAGCATCGCGCGCCAGATCGGCTTGGCGAATCCCGAGGATGTAATCACCGGCCCGGAGTTGGACGCGATGAGCGACGAGGAATTGGCGGGGCGCATCAAGGCCGCCAACCTCTTTGCCCGAGTTGTGCCGGAGCAGAAGCTGCGCATTGTCAACGCCCTAAAGGCCAACGGCGAGATCGTGGCAATGACCGGAGACGGAGTGAACGACGCTCCGGCTTTGAAATCAGCACACATAGGCATCGCCATGGGTGGCCGCGGCACGGATGTGGCTCGCGAGTCTTCCGCGCTGGTCCTGCTGGATGATGACTTTTCCTCGATAGTCGAAGCCGTAAAGATGGGCAGACGCATCTTCGACAATATCAAGAAAGCGGTCTCTTACATTTTCTCCGTCCATGTCCCCATCGCGGGACTGTCGATGGTCCCGGTATTTTTTACTGACTGGCCGCTTATATTGCTGCCGGTGCAGGTAGTGTTCCTGGAACTCATCATCGACCCTGCCTGTTCAATTATCTTCGAGGCCGAGGGCCCTGAGCGAGATATCATGACACGTCCGCCGCGCAATCCGTCCGAGAGGTTGTACAGCTTGCGAAGCATCGCAATCAGCCTGCTGCAAGGTGCTTCGGTGCTTGCGGTCATCATCGGTGTCTTCGTTGCCGCAGGCAGCATAGGGCATTCCGACGACAATACTCGGCGAGCTTTGGCCTTCACGGCGCTTGTTGTAGCCAATATCTGCCTGATTCTGACAAATCGCTCCAGAACGCGGACCGTTATCTCGATGTTCCGTGAACCGAACGGCGCCCTCTGGTGGGTTATTGGCGGAGCAACTGTGGGCATGGGCCTGATCCTCTACCTGCCGTTCCTGCGTGCTCTGTTCCACTTCAACGCCCTTGACCTCGCCGATGTGGGGCTCTGCATTGGGGCTGGCATTGCCAGCATTGTGTGGTTTGAACTGCTCAAGCTGTGGGAGCGCCGAAGGGGAATTCCCTTGACGCGCTAATAATGGCGATAAAATAGGCGTCTGGATTCCGCGAAGCAGTAAATTAGACAGATTATACACCCCTGCGTGAGAGTTACCCCGGTGGGCTTGAAAGACCTGCCCGGGGAACTCGTGAAGGGAATGCAGATGAGACCGACAAAGAAGGAAGCCTTGGCGCGCTTGCTGGTGCTCAAACACGTGGTTGTGTACGCGATGTCCGCTCCCGACCGGCCTGATGCGAAAGGCCTGTTTGGCAGGTGGTTCTCCAAGGAGGTCAGGGAATACGACAAGATGTGCAGGACTATCGGGGATGCCGTATTGACAATGATGAAAGAGGACGGGCTCATGCGTTACTCGACCCCGATCGAGCAGGAGTTCCTGGAGGGCTTTGGATCCGGCATGAGGGAGTATTCCCGTGTGGCGGCGGGTTGGCGTGCGGAGGGCATGGCGATGCTCAGATGGGCTCTCGGCGATTTTACGGAGTGGCCTTCTCTCGAAAAGGTCTTTGGGCCCGAGATTGTGGGCGATCTGCCTTCGGGGAGGGAAGCCCTCGATACAGGTCCCGATTTGCGGTCTGAGGAGGAAATCAATAAGAAGCGCGACCTGATCGAGCTGTGGCATTGGCGAGTCACGACGCGCAGGTGCATTGAAGAGGGGTATTCGTTCAATTTCCCCGAAGAAATGAAGCAGAAGGGCTTCGGGTCATTCGACGATGTCGTGCGCTTTATCGCAAAGGAAGCTCTGAAAACAGGCCAGTTGCCAGAGATCAGGGATGAGGATTTTGTCTATCTGGGGAAGCCTTTCCGCGACCTGCCTGAAGACGAGTATAACCAGGCCGCCTCGATCATCATGGAGCGGCACTATGCCCTAAACTGGCTGTGCGGCTATGCGCCAGGCAACAGGTGGGACGAGACGCCTACGGATACGTAGTGGAGGCGGAGCATAATGAGAAAGGCACAGCGATGAGACCGACTGCGAAGGAAGCATATACGCGCCTGCTGGCGCTGCGGTATGTAGTCGCATATTCCATCTTCGTTCCGAAACGCCCGGAAGTGAAGGGGATATTTGCCAGATGGTCCAGGGAGGTCCGGGAATACAACCGGATGTGCGGAATGGTGACTTCAGCCACGCTAATGGCGATTGACGACGAGAATCTCTGGGATTCTGTCAGCCCGAAGGAGATGCGTTTTATTACAGGCTTCAGCTATGGAATGGGCGACTACGTGCGCTTCGCTGCGAGTTGGCGGTCCGAGTGTATGATCATGTTGATGTGGGCGCTGGGGCTTTACGACAGATGGCCGCCCATCGACAAAGAGACCGCGCCCGAGATAGCAGGCGCTCTCCCCAGAGGGAAAGCTGCATTTGAGAAGATGCCCGAGTTGCTCCCTGCGGAGGAAATTGACAAGAAGCGAGACTTGATAGAGCTTTGGCATTGGCGCCAAAGGACGCGGCAGCTCGTCGAGATGGGAGAAGTGTTTCCGGCAACTGAGAAGTCAAAGGCTGCGGGGTTAGGCACGTTCGATGATGTTGTTCGCCTCACGGCGAGGGAATCCTTTAAAGATGGCCAATTGCCAGAGATCAAAGACGAGGATTTCGTATTCTTGGGGAAGCCCTTCAGAGACCTCACAGACGAGGAATACTCGCTCGCGACCTCGATCATAATGGAGAGGCATCATGCTCTGAATTGGCTGTGCGGATACGCGCCCGAGAACTTCTGGGACCTGACGCCGACGGAGACGTAGCAGCGAGTTGCTAACAAGGCTGCAAGAACTGACATAAACTGTCTGTCGCCAGGAATTGGCTTTGACAGGGCGCCGGAGCAAGGTAGAATGGTACATGTTTCTTGTACATTCCCCCTTGACACTACCAGGAGCGATGATGAGAAGACTGGCTTTCGTTCTGTGTTGCCTGTTTGTTGCGCTTTCCCTTGCTTGCGGCGGGTCGAGTGGGACAGTCACCCCGTCGCCATCGCCTTCTCCTTCACCGTCTCCTACAGCTACCCCGACTCTGGCCCCCGTAGAGAAGGCGCTGGCTGGCGGAAGCAGCCACTCCCTGATCCTTGGCCCGGGCGGCTCCGTCTGGGCTTGTGGCAATAATGCGTTCGGACAGCTTGGTATCGGGACTGTGATGGGATCGCGGGAGACGCCGGTGCTCGTGACCGCGCTGAACGATAAGGGAGTAATAGCCTTGGCGGCAGGAGGTAATTTCTCGCTCGCACTGTGCTCCGACGGCACTGTATATTCCTGGGGAAACAATGCCTACGGCCAGCTTGGTCTGGGTGACGCCGCAGCGGGAGCCAACAAGGACTTGCCCGAGCTTGTGACCGGGCTTTCCGGAAAGACGGTTGTCTCTCTTGCGACTGGTTTCGGCCACTCGCTGGCGCTTTGTTCAGATCGCACGGTCTATTCATGGGGCGCGAACAAGTACGGTGCACTTGGCCTGGGCGACACGACCAACCGGAACGACGCACAGTTGATAGCCTTTCTCTCTGACAAAGGAGTCATGGGCATTGCCGCCGGCTTTGACCATTCGTTGGCGATTTGTTCCGATGGCTCGATATATGCCTGGGGATGGAACTCCTCAGGGCAGTTGGGGCTGGACGACACGACCGACCGGCATGTTCCCACACTCCTTGCTTCACTTGATTTGAAGTTTGATTCGTTGGTTACGCCGACGCTGCTCCAGATTGCGGCTGGGCGTTCGTTTTCGGCAGTATTGCTCACCGACGGCACTGTTTACACTTGGGGCTCAAACGACTACGGCCAGCTTGGCCTCGGCGACCTTGTACAGCGCTTGACCCCGACCTTGGTTTCGGGATTTGCCGGCAAGGGGATCACGAGCATCTCGGCGGCCAACTACAGCCTGGCGGCCATTGGCAGCGGTGCCCTGGTCTATGTGACCGGGAGGAACACCTACGGGGAGCTTGGCCTCGGAGACAACACGGACAGGAACACCCCGGAGCTTGTGGCTGCGCTGAGTGGCCAGGGGATTACTGAGCTTGGCGGCGGCCAGATGCATTTTCTGGCACATGGTGCAGGCTGGATCATTTTTGCCTGGGGCCTGAATGGCAGCAGCCAACTGGGCGTTGGGGACGATTTGAACCGGGATGTACCCACCGAAATCACGGCGTTGCCGGGCAAATCGCGTGGCACAATTGGCGGTGGGGACACTCACACGGTAATCATCGAGCCTGGCAGAAAAGTCTGCACGGTCGGAGCAAACGACCGCGGTCAGCTTGGACTTGGCCATAACGTGGGTGCAAACATGATCCAGCGCGTTACCGCGCTTTCCTGCATGGAGGTGGTCTCAGTTGTCGCGGATGACTATCAGACGTTTGCGCTTTGTTCTGACGGGTCTGTCTATGCATGGGGATGGAACGAGTATGGACAGCTTGGTCTTGGTGACAACGTGAACAAGACAACCCCTGAGATCATCACCGGTCTGTCCGGTCATACAGTGGTTGATATGGCGATTGGAGCAGTTTCTGCTGCCGTCGTCTGCTCCGATGGCGAGGTCTACACGTGGGGAATCAACAGCAGCGGCCAGCTTGGGCTGGGAGATACGATTGACCATAACACCCCGCAACTCGTAGCCACGCTTTCGGACAAGGGCGTTATCCGCGTTGCATCTGGAGGCGGAACATGCCTTGCGCTCTGCGCGGACGGCTCGGTCTACGGATGGGGTTGGAACCAGTATGGCGAGCTTGGGCTTGGCGATAACGACCACCGGGAATCCCCGGTACTGCTTTCCTGGTTCTCGGGCATTGACATCGTGGACATTGTTGCTGGTTATCAGAGCTCGTTTTTCGTTGCTTCAGATGGCGCAATCTATGGCTGCGGATACAACGAATACGGGCACCTCGGTTTGGGCACGACTGCCTACATAGTCAACACTCCCACGCTTGTCACCGCATTTGCAGGTAAGGGAGTCGTCAGCATAGTGAGCGGGTATGCTTTGACTCTGGCCCTATGCGCTGATGGGTCAGTCTATTCCTGCGGGGCGGCAAGCTACGGTCAACTTGGGGTGGGTGAAAGCGGCAACCTCAGCGTGCCGACGCTGATTCCGACGTTGTCCGGCAAGGGAGTCATAGAGATTGCGGTGGGAAATTTCCACTGCGTTGTCCGCTGCTCCGACGGCTACTGCTACGCTTGGGGCTACAACAATCCTTGTGGTCAACTTGGCCTCGGCGACAACCTGGACAGGAACACCCCGCAACTTCTGGATCCGCGGACGGCAAAGATACAGCCCGCTGTTGCGACTGGCCGCGAGCATTCGGTCTTTCTGATGCCGGATGGTAAGGTCTATACCTCCGGGAGAAACGTCGAAGGTCAGCTTGGCCTGGGTGACAACGCGAATGTGGGCACGCCAGTGCAAGTGAGCCTGCTTGACGGAAAGGGAGTCATCGCAGTGGCTGCAGGATGCAATTCCTCGTATGCCCTGTGCCTGGATGGAAGCGTCTACGCTTGGGGTTCCAATTCGATGGGAAACCTCGGAATAGGAAACTATGTTGACCAGAACACGCCCCAGTTGGTGACCGGCCTGTCGGGCGAAAAGGTAACGGCGATTGCAGCCGGCAGTTATCACATGATGGCCCTTTGTCTCGACGGCAGTGTGTACGTTTGGGGTTATTCGTGGCTTGACGGGATAGCGGATGAAAGCGTCCCACAGGAAATTCCTGCCCTGAGCAGCCTTGGGGTAATCGCAATGGCAGGAGGCGATTCGCACGCGCTTGTCCTGTGCAGCGACGGAAGCGTATACGCTTGGGGCGCAAACAACTTCGGGAGCCTCGGGATCGGAGACGATTACGCGCGAACAATGCCGAATCTGGTACCCGCGCTTTCCGGGCTCGGGGTAAAGGCAATTGGTACCTGCTGGGACAGTTCCTTTGCGATTACATCTGACGGGAAGGTCTATTCCTGGGGTGGGAACTTCTACGGGGAACTTGGTCTCGGCAACACTGCTGAGCGGTATTCCCCTCAGCATGCTGTGGCCTTCGACGGGCTGAACATAGTCAGGTTGTCCGGTGGATACAACTTCCTGCTTGCGATGGGGCAGAACGGGGCCATTTACGCCTGTGGAATCGGCGGAGACGGACAGGTCGGTCAGGGGGACTATGCGGACTACAGCTTGCCGCAGAACCTTACGGGACTGAACGGCCAGAACGTGATATGCATTGCGGCAGGTGGCTACCACTCAATGGCTTGCTGTTCCGATGGAAGCTTCTTCGGCTGGGGCTTCAACGGCGAGGGACAACTCGGGCTCGGAGACATTGACAGCCGGAACGTCCCCGTGGTGCTTCCGGCCTTTTCGAGCAAGCCCGACTGATCGAAAGTCAGGCGATCAGGTATTCAAAAGGGACGCCCGTGTGGGCGTCCCTTTTTCTCGGGGGGGATATCAAAGAAGAACGCGCGAAATGCCACAAATGCTGCTTGACATATGAGGGGGCGGGGCAGAAGCATGCGTGGCAGTACTTGTTCAGTGTACAAGCATGATCCTTCGCATCGGAAGCATTAGGAGAAGTGTCTCCTCGATTTGGCGTCCTGATAATGC
>JBAZOJ010000208.1:0-6653 GCA_041648755.1 Candidatus Brocadiia bacterium | reverse complement strand
AGGCTCAGGGATGGGTTCCCTCCTCCGATCCCGCGATGCACCGGATATTTACCCAGCAGAATCCTGATGGCAACGGGCCTGGGTCCACGCGCTTGTATATCGAGGCCGGAAAGCTGATCCTCAGGGTGGAAGACGATTGTGGCGCATCGGGCGAGTTCTCCTGCCGCCTCACCGATGGGATATTCCCGCCTGATACCTGGATGTTCATTGTCTGCCATATTTTCGGGAATCAGCGGGGGCAATGCTCCATCTTCCTGGACAGCCGTCCGGTCCCCATCGATTATTCCTGCGGCAGTGCCGATGAGACGGGCGATTGCTGCCGGCTCGCAGCGGAATGGGCCTACCGGGCCCCGTCGATCGTCAAGGACACGGACGCCGACGATTCCACGCTCGAAGTGGACTCCACTTCTGGCTACCCAACCTGCGGCTATTTCCGGGTGGACAACGAGATCATCTACTACGAATCCAAGACTCTCACCTCCTTTCGCGCTCTCCGCAGGCAGGTCGGCTCCACCGAGCGATCCGCTTTGGCTCCAGGCTCGAAAATCCTGCCCGCCGCAGCCCTGGAATCGGGCCTCCGGATCCCGGATGCCTATACCGCGGGGAGAACCGTCACTCTCGTCACCTACAAACAGATCTTCGACGGCAAACAGATGATCAACGAGATGGCGCGCAGCAAGGACATCGCTCCCATTTCGTTCCGTCTGGACATGGATGCAGTGCGGGATGGCAAAAGATGGGGCGTAATCATTGCCGCGCCGCGGGACTACGCATTCGGCACAACGTCATCGCTCGGATGGTTGACTCGCGCGTACGTCGGCACTTCAGGCACGATTACTTCCGGTGCCCCCGAAACGGGCCTGATTCATTCGTACTTCCTCGCCTCCCCGGGCACTTCAGACGGATTCCAGGGCGACTGCGCATTCCCGTTCGTCGGCTGGCCATTGGTCGGGCTCACATTCCTCCAGCGCGCCATTGGGGCTTCGGACACCTCGCCCTATACCCCCATATGGACCTCCCTCAGCAACCGCGCTCTGCTTGTGCAACTCGACTCTGAGATCATCGGGTACGATGCCCGTGACACCTACAGTCCCGTCATCCATCGTGGCCTTCTCGGCACCACCCCCGCCGCACATCCCGCGGGAACCAAGTGCATCCCGCTCCCCTTCTTCGAGGCCGCGGTCTTCCCGTCGGACATCGGCCCGGATACGAAATCCTTCGACTACCGCTCCTATTCCCTCAGAGACAACTGCTGGCGCGTTGACGATGAGATTCTCTACCTGAAGCGCGACTCCTCTCCTGCGGAAGACCGGGAATACTGCTCGCTCATCCGCGGGCTCTACGGCTCCACCCCCTCGGCACACGCTGCAAACTCCTTCGCCATCAAGTTCACGAGCCTTGCCCCGCCCGTCTACGACTTCGACAGTCCCGAGGGAGTGCAGACCGGCTTCCTCGAAGTCCGACGCCACCGCCCCGGCATGCGCCTTCTCGGCCTCACCTGGGCCGACCTCGCTCCTGACCCCTTCGTACTCATCCACGCCTGGGCCGATGTGGCCGACGACCATGACTTCGTCCGCGAGCCGGTTTCGCCCAACGTCTTCCACTTCACGTCGAAGTCGAAGGACTTCAGCATCTCCCGCAACGGCGAGCCCATTCTTACCGATAGCGTAACGGTCCGCGTGATGCACGAATATCTCCGCGGCGCCTGGCTGCCCAACGACCCCACACGCCATTCCTGGAAAGTCCTGCCACAGATAGACAAGATCGAGCTATGGATCCAGGAGCCCGACGTGGTCTTCGAGCACCGGGAGCACCCGTGAGGCCCGCCGGAGAGTGCTCCCGCACCGGCGTCGCGCTGGTGATGGTCATCCTCATCCTCGCCGGGCTGCTCGCCATTGCCGTGCCCCTTGTGTACATCTGCCATTCCAACGAGACCAGCGCCGCACGCACCCTCGACCAGCAGATCGCCCGGCGCTACGCGCTGTCTGCCCTGGAACTCGCCAAGGGCCAGCTTCGCCGCGGCACCTACGAAAACGAATTCCGCGCGGCGTATCCCCCTCCAACGGCGTTTCCGACGCCCACCCCAGCCAACGTAGCCAATCTCGCCCCCTACAACACCCCCGACTTCGATGCAGGCCCCGAGCTGATCGTGCCCCAGGCAGAGCTTGACAAGGCCATCCTCAGGGCGCTTCCCAACGGCGATACAGTTTCCGTCAGCGTCGAGGTCGAAGACGAACAGAGCAAGCTCAACCTCAACTCCATCACCCCCCGCCTTCTGCGCGGCCTCTATATGGCCGTCTTCCGCATCGACGCCAAGGGGTTGTCGGCTGACGACCGCGCAGCGCTGAAGGCCCGCTTCGAGCACCTGATTGACCCCATCGCGATGCTGCGCTTTTCTTCGGGCTCGTACACTCCGCTCCGCTCGGTCGAACAGATCCGCAACTTCTCGACCACTGACAACGGCACTACCTACCAGTTGTCGGAAACCGAGTACGAGGCAATGCGGCCGTTTCTGACGGTGCATTCGTGGAGACCAAGCGAGAGTGGATTTGACAAAAGCCCATACACAGGCACTCTCTTTGGTGGTCAAGTTCAGAGTGTGCACCCTACCGTCAACCAGTTCGATTGCCCGTTTCGCATCGACTATTACGACGCTGAGAAGCGCGTCATGAAGACCTACTTCGCTGTGTCGATAGTGGTAACCGAAAACAACCAGCCCCGGACGATAATCCCGGTCCCGAGTGCATCCCCCGTCGGCGCCTACTTCTACACTTTCGAGCCTGAGGTCTTTCATCCGGTGAACGTGAACAACGCTGACCGCACCGTTCTTTTGGCCTTTTGCCTTGCCCCAATCGAGATTGACAACCCAGCGTACGGTCTCTCAGAAGCCATTGCTTACGCCAAGGGAATTCGGGCAGACGGCAAGGTCAAGAGCATCGCTCAGGAAGGCGGAGGTTACATTATTGAACTCAGTGATGATTCGGATGATTTTGCGGGCAAGATCCCGAGCCTTGTCTCTTGCGGAAGATCTTATTTCAATGTGTCGCCCCTTGACAGAGCGCACCTGAAGAGTGCGGACGACCTTTCCGGGCTTGCAGCGAGTGAGCATAGCCCCCCCGATATCTCGACAGTCGTGGTGAAGCCCGGTGATCTGCGCAATTCCATGCAAAGCGAGGAGTCGCCAATCTCCAGTTATCTTGCCGCTGTCAGCCGGTCGCTTCTGTCCTCGACTTCCTATGACGTGTACTCGGTCCGTTCAGAATGCTCCCTGCGCTCGTCGGCGGACTTGGAGCGGGCCCGCTGGCATGTCACGGAGTGTGTCAGTGTCGGCGGACCCCGTAGTGAGGATTCCACGCCATTGGCACTTGATAACGCATGTGACTGGATCGAGGCAACTCCCTCAGGTCGGATATCTGCTCTCCTCTGCCCACAGAAACGGCGTTTCTGGCGTTCATGGATGCTGGACAAGGCGCTCGGGGCATCCGGCCTCCTTGAGACCGTCCCTCCTTCATTGTGGGCGACTCCAATTGTGTCAGGCAGCGATGCTTTCGCGGGCTTCTACGGCACGGATTGCGCGGTCAAGTTGTATTCCGACAGCAGTTCCCCTAACGACGCCCAAAATAGAATGCACATTGCCGGTTGGGATGCAGCATCCCTCGGCTACCATTCTGAGTCCAGCTACGGCAGCAAAGCCTTGGGATACGTCCAGCCATCCAGCCGGATATCGTTCTTCTCTGAAAGAAGTGATCGCACAATCCATGCTTGCGATATTGGCACTCCTCTCCCCCGCCAACAGGGCATGCAGCCGATTCGTTTGAATCTGGCAGTTGGCGGCTGGTTCAAAGCACTGGGGTGGGAGCCTTCCGCCGACACGAACATGCACCGCTTGTTCAGCATTCTCCCAAAGACAGCAGGCGTTTCTGGCTCGACTCAGTTGTTCATCAAAGACGGACTACTCTCGCTAAGGGTCGAGGACGACAACGGTGTGGCAGGCAGTTTCAGCTACCGTCTGACCGCGCAGACCTTCCCGCAAAATGCTTGGATGCACATTATCTGCCACATCGGCGGCAATCAGCAAGGGCAGTGTTCCATCTTTGTTGACCATCGGCCTGTCCCGATCGAATACTCCACGTCCGCCTCACGTTCGGACGGATACTGCGTACTGCTGAAAGGGATTTGGCCCTGCACGGTCCCGATCATTTCGCAGGATATCGATGGCGACCCCAGTACTCTCGACGTCAACTCTACGGAAGGTTACGCCGACAGTGGCTATTTCCGCGTCGAGGATGAAGTTGTCTTCTACGGAGCAAAGACTGCAACGTCCTTCCTTTCCCTTCGGCGAAGTGTGGGAGGCACTCAAACGTCTTCCCTTGCCGTCGGAACCAGGATCCTCCCTGCATCCGCGATCGACCAGTCGTTCGCGAACTGGTCCGCATCCGGGCCGACGGCCGGTGACGAGGTCACTCTGGTTGCCTACGAGATGGAGCCGGACAACGGGTACCGGGCATCCTCCCGTGACCCGCAGAAGATGACACTTGATATCGGAACCGTGTACGACCCGCATACCGCAAATGTCCTTTGCGCGCCAAAAAACGTCTCCTTTTCAACAGGCCTTCCCCTCGCGGCCCACGTTTTTGGATTCTGCGGCACTTCGGGAACAATGACAACGGGAGACAGGGGAACCGGAGACATTGACGTGTTCTTCTTTTCCGCGCCTGGGCAGTCCGATGGCTTCGTAGGCGACGCTGGATTTCAGTTCCTGGCAAGACCGAGGAACCCCGTCTTTCGCATTCGCAGTGATATGCAAGCGTCGGGCTCGGACTCTGCATGGGACTTCTACGCCTCTGCCAACAATATGATGGGATCCGGGAGTGGTTCACTCTTCCAAATAGACGATGAAGTAATCGGGGCAATATGTACTGGGAGCTATCCGGGCACGCTGCAACGCGGGATATTAGGTACTGCCGCTGCCAAACATGGCGGAGGGACGTGGGCCGTCCCGCTCGACTATTACGACGCAAGGCCGTTACCCGCTGACCTCGACGCAACCACGGCTGCCTTTTCTATCTCGGATTCCCGTGATTCCTTGTTTTCCGGCAATTTCTGGCGCATTGACGACGAAATCGCTTATTTCTATGTTGACTCTGCAAGCCAGAACCACGATGTCATGCGGGTTCTCAGAGGCTCCTTCGGCTCAGTTCCGAGCGTACACCAAGCTGGCTCACTCGCCGTCGCGTTTCCACATCTTGCTTGTCCGAACTACGACTTCGGTGGAGCAGATGGCCTGCAGCGCTCCTTCCTTGAATTCTCCCGCCACCGCCCCGGCATGCGCATTTCGGGCCTGACATGGAAGGACCTCGCTCCGGACCCCTTCGTCCAACTCCACTTCTGGGCTGACGTTGCCGACGACCATGACTTCGTCCGCGAGCCGGTTTCGCCCAACGTCTTCCACTTCACATCTAAATCCAAGGATTTCAGCATCTCGCGCAACGGCGAGCCGGTTCTTACTGATAACGTGACGATCCGCGTGATGCACGAGTATCTCCGCGGTGCCTGGCTGCCCAACGACCCCACGCGCCATTCCTGGAAAGTCCTGCCTCAGATCGACAAGATCGAGCTCTGGATCCAAGAGCCCGACGTGGTCTTCGAACACAGGGAGCACCCGTGAGGCTGTGCTGCTTTCCACAATGCTGGATAGAAGGAGCCTGCCACAGGCGTAATGCCGGAACTGCACTGCCCCATCTTTTTTCGCAACTGCTTTCGCCCAATGGCGTTTAACCCCACAGGAGATATACTTCGATTGTGAACGAACCGGTCGGCCTGAAATTCGGCTTTTCCACTAATCTCTTCGTGCGCGAGCCCCTTGAGAGCGCGCTGCATCGCATCGCGGCCGCGGGCTTCAGGCATGTTGAGATTCTCGCGGACACCCCCCACGCGGAACTCGCTATCCACAGACCCGAGGACTATGCGGGGCTGGCCGCTCTCCTATCCTCGCTTGACCTTTCGGTCTGCAATATCAACGCTAACACTGTCAGATGCCTTGGCAGCGGTAAGGCCGATGACTTCTTTGGCTTCACCCCTTCGCTATGTGATTCCAAGCCCGCCGCACGCGCCCGCAGAGTGGACTACACCCGCAGGGCCCTCGAACTGGCTCGCCTGCTGGGATCACCGGTCTGCACGATCACCAGTGGCCGGAACCCAACCTCGGGGATGCGCCACAACGCACTGTCGATCTTCTACGAAAGCATTGGAGAACTCACCGACTACGCGGATGAACTTGGCGTAAGGCTCGCAATCGAATACGAGCCGGAGCTTCTCGTCAGCTCCTTTGCCCAGGTTCGCAAGCTCATCGAGTTCTTCCCAATGCTGCATGTCAACCTCGATGTGGGACATTCGTACCTCGCCGGTGAAGACGTGCCGGGGGTCATCCGCGCACTCGGGCGCCGCATCGCCAATGTTCATTTTGAGGACATCAAGGGGAACGTCCACAAGCACCTTCCACCGGGTGAGGGGGATATCGACCTGGAGGCGGTTCTGGCAGCACTTGGAGCCATCAACTACGAGGGGATTGTCACCTTCGAACTATACTCCTGCACCGACCGTTCGGTGGAAGCCCTGAAACTGGCGGGCGCATACGCCGCCTCGCGCCGCAA
>JBAZOJ010000207.1:0-6751 GCA_041648755.1 Candidatus Brocadiia bacterium | reverse complement strand
GAAAAACCTGGTTCCTTCCCTGATGCCCCGCAATTGCCAATCGGGTCTCTCGCTTGCTGAAATCCTGATCTCCCTGGCTGTTCTGGGTCTGGGGCTCTCCTTGGTTTGTTCATCTGTCCCGATGGTTCTGCGAGCCTCCTCACAGGTGGAGGAAGAGACGCTTTGTACAACTATTGCGCTGAACTACCGAAGCCTGTTGTGTTCGCTGCCCTACGATTGCACCGATGCGAACCTGAGAGAACGATTCAAGTCAGTCTTTGGCTCTGAAGGTATCACCGCTGAGAACGAGCCGGTGCTTACACCCCTCGCTTCGGACCAGCAGGACAGCTTCTTTCTGCCTCCCAAGGATATGGCCGGTGTATTCCATGACAAATCCGCCGCGAATGGCGAGTACGTTGTACGCATCGCCTATGTTGTATCGACCGCCATTCCTGCTCGCACATATGCTATTTCGGTCGCGCGACAGGGAAACGAGTGGAAGGTTTACCCGATCATCGTCACAAGGAAATGGTATTAGGCCGACGCTGTAAGAGGACTACTTGTCAGGACAGGGGACACGCACGAACGGGTTCACAATGGTCGACCTGCTGGTCGCGCTTGGGCTGGCGACAGTCATATTGTGCACACTCGCCGTTGCCGCGCGGGTGGTGTATACATGCGCGAGCCTGGGCTCGGCCAGATGCAGGACGTTCAGCGAATTGTCGCACGCCCAGTTGTGGGCCTTTGACGCCTCCTATCGGATTGGTGAAAACGGCCCTGACGAGTACACCATCTCGGGCTCGGCCCCGGACAGGTGCGTGGTTCGGCAAGGGTGCCCGTCGGGAGAAGGAGTCCTTCTGCGGGGCCTGGAGCAGGGGTCTGCAGCCACAGTCCGGTCGGGAGACAGAGCTTTCCTTCTGTTCGACTTTATCTGGGGCGGGGAACTGCAAATGAGGATACGCACCGCGTATGGCGAGGATGGCTCAAGATAGAGCGCAGCAGGGCGCAGTCCTGCTGGTTGTCGCCGTTTCTGTTGCGGCATTCTTCGTCATTGTTGTCTGCGCCTTGACCGTGGCCACTGTCGCGCATTCCTCCTCTCACAGCAACTCGCTTGGGCTCGTGGCAAGGATGGCAGCCGATTCAGCCCTGGATGTGTGCATTGGGACGCTGGAGGACTTCCGACTTCGGCATCCGGATTCCGACAGGGCTATGTTGACGATATCATCGTCACCCAGCATCGAAATACTGGAGGATTTCATCAGGACCTTTGATGACTGCACAGAGCCGCAAGGGCGATTGGGCGATTTGCGGCGAGCTGACAGACGGAGCGTCTTTTCCGCATCATGCGACATCAACAGTCCCGCTAATTTTCCCTACCGGGGGATGGGAAGCAAAGCGGCTGCGCTGACGTACTTCATGACGGTCGAGGTCGACCTGAGCGGAGTGACAATTCCCGTGCCTGAGGATCTCGCCGGTGGACCGAAGGATTGCGGTCTCGGATCATGGACTGTCGAGTTGTTCGGCAATGGCGCCGCGATTTTCGATCAGAACGAACCGTTTCCCGCAGCGGCTCAAATGCTGGCCTGGGGCAAGTGCAGGCTTGGCCTGAAGGTCATGGCCGAACTCGATTCCCGCCAAGAGAATGTGTTCTTGAAGGTGTTCTTCCCGGAGCCGGGCGAACTTGTTGAACGACGATTCCGAAGCGAGGCGGAATTCCCGGACATGCCAAAGTGGAATTGGAGCAAGCTCTCGATACAATAGTATCCTCGGACTTTTTGCACATAGGTAGAGAGTCGAGGGTCAAATGGCGTCCAGCGACGGAAACAAGTGGAAGACCGCAATAACGTCCATACAACCAAACGAGGTCAGGCTACGCGGCTTCAGGCTTGACCAGCTTATGGGGAAAGTCAGCTTCGGACAGGCGGTTTACCTCGCTCTGCGCGGGGAAATGCCCACCCAGGAAGCTGGAGAACTCATTGAGGCTATTCTTGTGGCGTGCATCGACCACGGTGCTACGCCACCCTCGGTTCTGGCGTGCAGGACTTCAGCCTCCACCGGGGCGCCTCTCAATGCTGCACTTTGTGCGGGGATCCTATCGATAAACCGCCTGCACGGCGGGGCTATCGAGGACGCGATGAACTTCTTCTACGAACATGCTTCGTCGATATCCGATGCCGATGTTGCTTCCCGTGCACTGGAAGCTGCTGCAGCCCTGAAGAACGCAGGCAAGAAAGCATCCGGATACGGCCACCGCATTCACACCGACGACCCCAGGACGGCAAGGCTGGTGGCAATGGCTCGCGAGCGCGGACTCGCAGGCAAGTACGTGAACTTCGCAGTGGCTTTCGAGAGCGGGCTTGCACAGGTTACCGGAAGGAAACTGCCGCTCAATGTGGACGGGGCAATCGCGGCCGTGCTGTGTGATCTTGGCTTCGACAGCAAGCTGGCCAACGCTTTCTTCATAATGGCCCGTGTCACCGGGCTGACCGCACACTACTTCGAAGAGACCACGCGAGAAAAACCGATGCGAAATGTCACCCCGGGCGCCCACGAGTACGACGGGCCTCCTCCGCGGGACATTTCTTAAGGTAAGGAGTCACTATGCGCGAGCGACTTCTGCAGATTATTCCCGAGATCGAGCTGATTTCGGACGCTGGCATCCGCGACAGGGTGATCGGCGTGTTTGAGAAAGCACTGAAAAAGGGTGGATGGGTACCCGACGACTTGCTCCGAATGCCGTTTACGCTACTTATCAAGCCCTGTCCGGCCAACATGGCAGAGCATATCAGGGCGGTCACCCGTGTGGCACGGGCCAGCGCGAAAGAATTGACCGCGATTCTTGGCAGCAGGCTTCCATTTGACATGGATGTGCTGACCGCAGGCGCGCTGCTTCACGACATTGGCAAGCTGGTCGAGTACAAGCTGGACAAAGAGGGAAACTTCGTCACGGCTGACCACGGCAGGATGTTGCGTCATCCATTCAGCGGGGTCGGACTTGCCTATGATGCGGGCCTCCCCGACGAGGTGCTTCACATCATAGCCGTCCACGCAAAGGAAGGCGATGGAGCGCGGAAAACCCCAGCCTCTTTCATCGTGAACCACTCTGACTTCATGACTTTCGAGCCCCTGCACAAATAGGAGAGAAGATGCACAAGATGACGTTCGCCGAAAAGGCGCTTGCATACGCCTCCGGCAAGCAAGAGACGCAGGCGGGGGCGGTTGTCACCGTCGAGCCGCATATCTGCCTGTCGCATGACAACTCCGCTGCGATAGCAAAGAATTTCAAGGAGATCGGAGCCGCTAATGTCCGATATCCCGATCGAATACTGATCATCCTCGATCACTGTGTGCCAGCCGCGGATGAAAAGAATGCCGCGAATCACCGAGATATCCGTGAATTCGTCCGCAAGCAGGGCATCAAGCACTTCTACGATATCAATTACGGAATCTGTCACCAGGTTCTTCCCGAAGAGGGATTTGCACGACCAGGCGGGGTCATAGTGGGAAGCGACTCTCATACGACCACTGCCGGTGCGTTCGGAGCATTTGCCGTCGGAATAGGGCGAACCGAAGCCGCAGCCGTGTGGGCGACCGGAAAAATGTGGCTCCGGGTGCCGGAGACTATCCGGATCGAGTTGACATGCGAGTTCAGGCGAAGAGTCGGTGCAAAAGACCTGGCGCTAAAGATCCTTGGCGATATCGGGGCCGACGGCGCGTTGTACCGTGCGGTTGAATTTGCAGGTCCTGCGGTAGCAAAACTGACGATGGCCGACAGGATGCTGTTGTGCAACCTGGCCGCCGAAGCAGGAGCCAAGAACGCGTTCTTCCCCTCAGACAAGAAAACACGCGATTTCCTGGCAACCGCGCCCAAGAGATATGAAGAGCGTGAGATCCTCCCGGACGAGGGCGCATCCTACGAACGCGTCATCAATTACGACTTGAGCGAAATCGAACCCGGTCTCGCCTGCCCGCACACGGTTGATAACTACTCTCCGGTCACGAAGAAGGCTGGCACTGTCATTCACGAAGCGCTCATCGGGACATGCACGAACGGGCGAATTGAGGATTTCAGGGAAGCTGCCGAAGTGCTGAAGGGTAAGAAAGTGTCCCCGACGGTACGTCTGCTCGTCTTCCCGGCCTCGACCCGGATCTACAGGCAGATGATAAAAGAAGGGCTCGCGGAGATATTCCTGGATGCGGGCGGCGTGCTGATGAACTCCGGCTGTGGTCCCTGCCTTGGCGCGCACGAGGGTGTCCTCGCGGTTGGCGAGGTATGTATCTCTACGGCCAACAGGAACTTCAAAGGACGAATGGGCTGCAACGAGGCGTTTGTCTACCTGGCGTCACCGGCAACGGTCGCGGCTTCCGCCGTGGCCGGAACCATAACTTCTCCCGTATAACCTGGAGGGCGTATGAAGTTTACCGGAAAAGTGTGGAAGTACGGCGACGACATCAATACCGACGTCCTGTTCGCCGGCAAGTACACATATACAGTGACGAATCCGAAGGAAATGGCAGCGCATGCCATGGAGGATCTGGATCCCAGGTTCGCCAAAGAGGTTGCGAAAGGTGACATCGTCGTCGCAGGAAAGAACTTCGGATGCGGCTCATCTCGCGAACAGGCTGTTATATGCCTTCGCGAGGCCGGGGTATCTTGTGTGGTGGCTGGCTCTTTCGCGCGGATATACTTCCGCAATGCTGTCAACTCAGGTCTGCCGCCTGTCCAATGCCCCGATGCAATCGCCAATATCGAGAACGGGGAGACAGTAGAAGTCGATCTGGACAACGGTATACTTACCTGCAAGGCCGGATCTTTCAGATTCCCTGCGTTTGACGGCGAAGTCCAGAGCATCCTCTCCGCAGGTGGGCTGATTCCCTACACCCGACGTTTTCTGGGGCTTGAATAGCTCCAAGGAGAATACACATGGCAAAGTACAGAATCGCGTGGCTCCCCGGTGATGGCGTCGGCGTCGAAGTCATGAACGCCACGCGTCTCGTCCTCGACAAGCTCGCAATTCCCGCCGAATATATCCACGGCGATATCGGCTGGGAGTGCTGGCGTCATGGCGGCAATGCTTTCCCGCAAGCCACGATCGATCTGATCAAATCCACTGACTGTGCACTTTTCGGCGCCATCACTTCCAAGCCAAAGGAAGAGGCCGAGAAGGAACTTGACCCGCAGCTCAAGGGAAAAGGCCTGTCTTACTTTTCACCGATTGTCGGAATGCGCCAGATGTTCGACTTGTATGTGAACATGCGGCCCTGCAAGGCGTATCCCTCCAATCCGCTGAACTACAAAGAGAATATTGATATCGTGGTTTTCCGCGAGAACACGGAAGGGCTGTATTCCGGCGTGGAGTTCTTCCCGTTCGGCGGGGAAGTCCGCAAGGCCATCGAGGCTGGACATCCGAAGATGAAGCCGTTCAAGGACATCGCTCCGGACAAGATAGCCGTTTCGCTTCGCATCATCACCGAGAAGGGCGCCTCCCGCATCATCAGGGCCGCTTTCGAGTTCGCGCGCAAGAATCACCGCAAGGCAGTCTGCGTGGTGGAAAAGCCCAACGTCATCCGCGAGACCTCCGGCCTGTTCGTCAGGGAAGGGCGCAAGATTGCCGCGGAATACCCCGAAATCAAGCTGCAGGAAGCGAACATAGACGCGATGTGCATGTGGTTGCTCAAGAACCCCTTTGACTACGATGTTATTGTGACTTCCAACCTGTTTGGCGACATCCTGAGCGACCTCGTCGCGCAGATGGTCGGCGGGCTGGGATTTGCCTCAGCCGGGAACATCGGCGCCAACTGCGCGGTCTTCGAGCCTACCCATGGCAGCGCTCCGAAGTATGCCGGGCAGGACAAGGTCAATCCTATCGCGTGCATCCTGGCAGCCGGGATGATGCTCGATTGGCTGGGTGAGAAGGACAAGGCCCTGGCAATTGACGCCGCCGTCGCCAAGGTCATTCGCGAAGGGAAGGTCCGCACCTATGATATGGGGGGGACCGCCAAGCTGTCCGAAATGGCCGCAGCAATAGCCGCGAAACTCTAAGGACACCGAAATGGGACATACCATTGTTGAGAAGATAATGAAGGCCCACAGCGGGGTTGACGCCCGCCCGGGCGATTTAGTATGGATCGACCTTGACGTTCGTTCCGCTCGCGATTTCGGAGGCGCGAGCGTGGTCAAGAATTTCTCATCCAACTACAAGGGTGAGAAAGTTGCCGATGCGGCAAAGACGTTTTTTACGTTCGACTGCAACGCGCCTGCGAACACTATTCCTTATGCTGAGAACCAGAGATCCTGCCGACTGTTTGCAAAAGAGCAGGGCATTAAGGTGTTCGATGTCATTCGTGGCATCGGTTCGCATGTGCTGATCGAGGAAGGCCTCGTGCCTCCCGGTTGTACGGTCGTTGGGACGGACAGTCACCTGAACATCATGGGCGCGGTGGGCGCATTCGGTCAGGGAATGGGCGATGCGGATATCGCGTATGCGTTCCGCAACGGCAGAACATGGTTCGAGGTCCCTGAGTCAGTCAAAGTGGTGCTGGACGGGGTTCCACCCGCCGGGATAACCGCCAGAGATATAACCTTTGCCGTGATGCGGCCATTCGGCTCCGACGGCGCGCTTGACAAGGTGGTGGAAGTCTACGGACCTTGTATCGACCGGCTTGACCTTGCGGGGAGGATCACGCTTTCTTCGCAGGGAACCGAGATCGGTGCGATAGCGGTGATCGTGCCGCCCAATGAACATCTGCTCGATGAACTGTACCGGATGAC
>JBAZOJ010000206.1:0-6753 GCA_041648755.1 Candidatus Brocadiia bacterium | reverse complement strand
TCGAGGGAGTGTGGCTTGCGAACCCCGTCGAGCACAAGCGCGGGAAACCCAAGATAGACGATTGCGACGAGGTGCAATTGTGCGCGCAGGCGATGTGCATCGAGGAAATGCTCAATACGGAGATTCCCTCGGGCGATCTCTTTTACGGGCTCCCGCGAAGAAGGCACCAGGTGGAAATGACAGCAGGTCTGCGCAAACGAACGGAGTCTCTGGCCCTGCGGCTTCATGCACTATTCGCCTCGGAGAAGACCCCGCCGCCGTCATGCGGGCCGCAATGCCAGAATTGCTCCCTGCAAACAAGTTGCATGCCGAACACGGTTTCCAGATCATCCGGCGTGCGGGCCTTTCTTCGGCGGATGAAATCGCGGGAGAGGGAGTAGCCGATGCGGAAGCTCCTGAACACGCTATTCGTCACAACACAGGGCTCGTACCTTTCCAAGGATGGCGAGACAATCCTCGTGCGCGTGGAAAACGAGACCAGGCTGCAGGTTCCGGTGCATACTATCGGCGGAATCGTTTGTCTCGGAAACATCATGTGCTCGCCGCCTCTGATGGCGCTGTGCGCAGAGCACGGTGTACTTCTGTCGTTCCTGTCCGAGAACGGGAGATTCCTGGCGCGGGTTCAGGGAAGCGTGTCGGGCAATGTTCTTCTCAGACGAGAGCAGTATCGCAGGGCGGACGACGAAGGCAAATCGGCTGTGATAGCTCAGGCTGTCGTAGTCGCGAAAATCGCCAACTGCCGCGTTGTTCTCCTGCGGTGTGCGCGCGAGCACCCGGAGTTGGCCGCATCGGCGCCTCTTGAAAAGGCTGCTGATGAATTGTACCGGCTCATGGACGGGATCAGGGATGACTTGCCGCTGGACACCGTTCGAGGGGTCGAGGGGGATGCCGCGCGACAGTACTTCTCCGCATTCGATAACATGATCGCCGCTCAAAAGAAGGACTTCATGTTTGTCGGACGCAGTCGGAGACCCCCGCTCGACAACGTGAACGCTCTGCTTTCGTTCGTCTACACGCTGCTCGTCCACGACATCACGTCCGCGCTTGAAACGGTGGGGCTCGACCCCTGCGTCGGGTTCCTTCACCGGGACCGGCCCGGGCGTCCGAGCCTTGCACTGGACATGATGGAAGAGTTCAGGCCATTCCTTGGCGACAGGCTTGTCCTCTCGCTCATTAACCGGCAACAGGTTCAGGGTTCAGGCTTTCAGAAGACCGAGTCCGGAGGGGTGCTGATGGACGAGGCGACCAGAAAGGAAGTCATCCTGGCCTACCAGAAGCGAAAGACCGAGGAAATTCAGCATCCGTTTCTCTGCGAGAAGGTTCAGATCGGGTTGCTCCCCTTTATCCAGGCATTGCTTCTGTCGAGGTTCCTCCGAGGGGACTTGGACGGATATCCGCCCTTCTTCTGGAGGTGACCGATGATGGTGTTGGTCAGCTACGACGTCAACACGGAAACGCCGGCAGGTCGCAAGCGGTTGAGGAGAGTGGCTCGCATCTGCGAAAACCACGGGCAGAGAGTGCAGAATTCGGTATTTGAGTGCCTTCTCGATCCCGCGCAGTTCGCGCATCTCAAGAGTGAGCTTGTCGGGGAGGTGAACACTGACACTGATTCGCTGAGGTTCTACTTCATGGGCGCGCACTGGAGGAATCGCGTGGAGCACATCGGCGCGAAACCGAGTTATTACCCGGAAGGACCCCTAATCGTGTAGCGCGGACCCCAAGCGCACGAGGAAATCCGGGGAGGTTCGCGCGTATCGTATGCTCTTTGACAACAAGCCGTTACGAATAAGGGACATTTGGAGCCCCACACCTTTCGACCGATTACGATAAGATTCGCGAATCTGCGATTGCGGATTCACACTTGAGGCCGTTCTCAGATTAGTACTGTCGCCCCCCGCGCGGGGGCGTGGATTGAAACGAGTCGGTGCAGGCCAAGAAGGCTGAGAGCGCCGTCGCCCCCCGCGCGGGGGCGTGGATTGAAACATCAATGAGGAGCGGAAAAAGCACGCCTTCTACTAGTCGCCCCCCGCGCGGGGGCGTGGATTGAAACGCGGTCTCCGAGCTTCGTCCAGGACTCATAGAGGTCGCCCCCCGCGCGGGGGCGTGGATTGAAACGTGGGTAGAAATCGTAGTTGCTCGCATAGAGCTTTGTCGCCCCCCGCGCGGGGGCGTGGATTGAAACATGATGAGACTCGCCAAGGCCGACCTAGGCTCCGTCGCCCCCCGCGCGGGGGCGTGGATTGAAACCGGTACATGATGTTGGAGAGCCGGTCCTTCTGCTGTCGCCCCCCGCGCGGGGGCGTGGATTGAAACTGATGAAGGCCTCGGAGTGGGTCGGCAGACAATAGTCGCCCCCCGCGCGGGGGCGTGGATTGAAACGTTGGCGGTGTGCCAAATGAAGCCGCCGCAGACGTCGCCCCCCTTGCGTGGGCGTGGATTGAAACATCGTGCGCGTGGCTTACAAGAGCGCTGTTGCATGTCGCCCCCGCGTGGGTATCCATTGATGCCTCAAGCAAAGGTGATAACATACGGTGGTGTGTCTCGCCTCTGCATTGAGGCGTGGATTGAAACACCACCGCATGATAATCGGGGCTCGCACCGGAGTCGCCCCCCCCTGCGGGGCGTGGATTGAAACTGCATTGACCTTGACCCCGAACAGCTCGGAGTCGGGTCGCCCCCTGCGCAGGGGCGTGGATTGAAACCATCCGTGCCCCAGGCAATCAGGGTACACGTCATGTCGCCCCCCTTGCGGGGCGTGGATTGAAACAAGCTCGATCCTGAGACCATTCGCATTCTGACGGAGTCGCCCCCCGCGCGGGGGCGTGTTGGGGCGGGCGCGGTGGGCGAGGCGACGCGGAAGCAGCCGGGCAAGTCATTGCCAGGTGCCCAGCATGTCCCTTGAAGGTGCACTGTGCCGTGGCGCTCCCGGGGTAGCGGTCTTTCGTTAGTAGCGGTCTTCCCCGAACCCATGTTGGTCTGTCATAAGCATCGAGGAAGCAGCCTGCAAGGCCGATATCCGATAATGTACGGGCGTCCTGCAGGACGCCCATTAATGGGCGGACACATCGGTACCGCCCTCCTCACCCGACAGACGGGCGGATCGCGGTGAGCGCGACTACGTTGAGGCCCATGCGGACATAGCAAGCACGAAGCGAGACGTAGCGAGCATTGATGAGTGATGATTGATGATTGATGATTGGGCGAAGCCAGTCCGTTGGCTGGAGGGAAACCGCGAGCCAGGCAAACAGACTGGGCGGAGAAAAAGAAAAGGCCCCGCAGGGAAGCGGGGCCTGAAAATGCCTTGGTACGCCCGACAGGATTCGAACCTGCGACCTGCGGTTTAGGAAACCGCCGCTCTATCCATCTGAGCTACGGGCGCACTGAAGCCATTATACACGGCGGGCATATTTTCGCCATTTCCGGAAACAACTCCCTGCTTCCCCTTCAAATGGGGTACAATGTATATGTCAAGGGAGACGTATGTTAGTCCTCAGTCGGAAGATAAATGAGACCATCGTAGTCGGGGACCAGATTCGCATCACCATCGTCGAGCTGCATAAGGATAACGTGAAGCTGGGAATCGAAGCGCCGCGTCACATCGCCGTGTTGCGTGAAGAAATACGCAAGCGGCCGGACTTTGCCTCCATAGCGGCCGAGGCCCCGAGCCCTGCCAAGCCCGAGTAGTCTCTTTTACTGGAGTTCCCTGAATACCTCGATATCCTTCATAGAAAGGAACTTCTATGAAGGTAGTGTATTCCCCCGCCATCGCTGCTCACGACCACGTTGATACGTGGTTCATTCCCGTCTTTGAACCTGCCGAGAAGGCTTCCGCCTTCACGGATGTCTTTGCAGGACACGCGGCTGTGCTCGCCAATCTGCGCGAGACCGGCGCGTTTACGGGCAAAGCCGAGACGAGCTTTTCCCTGCCTGCCTGCGAGGCTTCCGGTGCGAGGTTCGCAACCTTCATTGGGCTTGGGAAAAAGCCGGAATGCACAAGCGAGACAGCTCGCAAGGCGTTTGCATCGGCCATCAAGACCATACCATCCCGCGGATTTGCCACTATCGCAGTCGACCGCTCTGCTTTGAACGCCGGGCTGCTGAGGGGAGCACTCGAGGGGATGGCACTTGCCTCCTACTGCTTCAATAAGTATCTCACAGGCGAGTCGGCTACGACCGACGCCCCCAAACTGAGTAAGGTAATCGTTATCGGGCTCGCGGAAGCAAGTGACGCCGCCATGGCGGTCGAAGTGGAAGCCGCGGGCAAATGGGTTGCCTATGCCCGTGACCTGTCCAACGAGCCCGCAAACGTCCTGAATCCCGTAACCTTCTGCGAAGCCGGTCGCGCGCTGGCGCACGAGCTTGGCGTGGAATTCGGCTGCATAGAAGGTATCGCCCTCAGGGAAAAGGGCCTGAACTCGATGTACTCGGTAGGGATGGGCAGTGCGACCCCGCCATGCCTGTTCTGGCTTCGCTACACGGGGAAGCCGGGCGCCCCGAGGCTTGCGCTGGTGGGGAAGGGGCTGACCTTCGACTCGGGCGGCATTTGTATCAAGGGCGCCGAGGGAATGTGGACAATGAAGTCCGATATGGCTGGCGCAGCGAGCGTGCTGGGCGCATTCGGGATGATCGCATCCCTGCACCTGCCCGTGAATGTGGACGCGGTTGTCGGGGCGGCGGAGAATATGCCGTCCGGATTTGCCTACCGCCCGGGAGATATACTAAAGACGTACAACGGCCTCACCATCGAGGTGCTGAACACCGATGCCGAAGGCAGGCTCGTGCTTGTTGACGCCTTGGCGTATGCAGTACGTGACCTGAAGGCCGATGCGGTAATCGACGTTGCGACGCTGACGGGGGCTGCCTGCGTGGCGCTTGGCAATGTCTGCACCGCGGTGTTTGCCAACGATGAGAAGATGTGGGATCGTGTCCTGAAGGCCTCAGCAGAAACGGATGAGAAGATCTGGCGGCTTCCGCTGTATCCTGAATACGCAGCGCTGATCAAGAGCAAGGTTGCGGACCTGAAGAACATCGGCGGGCCAGTAGGCGGGGCGATTACGGCCGCAAAGATCCTTGAACGCTTTGTCGAGGAGAAGCCCTGGCTGCACCTGGACGTTGCTCCCACTGCTTTGCCCGGCGCGGCGGAGACCACGCCGTCGTATTCACCGGCCGGCCCCACGGGAGCTATGGTGCGCACGCTGTTCGCCTTCGGGCGCGGCTTCGCCGATTTCTCTTGAACTAATTCCCAAGAGAGCTATAACGGAACTCTCAGGAGGATTGCAGTTGCGCTTCAGGTCAAACGGGTTCACAATCTTCGAGTTCATCATTGTGCTGGGCATAATCATGTCAGTTGTGCTGCTGATGATGCCGGTGGTGTCGAAGACCATCACGAATGCCGTCAATGCGCGATGCATGGGCAACCTGAACGCCATCAACCGGAGTTTCGAGCAGTACCGGCAAGTGAACAAGGGCAGGCTGCCATTCGCAAAGGATGGTGCTCTGGCCTCTTTCCGGTTAGTAACGCCGTACCTTCCTGACATCGATTCAGTATTGGATTGTCCCGGCAGCGGCATCTCCGGTTCGTATTCGTACGACCCCGGCCACCATGAACGGGATTACCCGGACACCATCGTCTTCGGAGATTCTCCGGCAATGGACGAAATCCGCAACAAGTATGGCGTGACAGACAATCATGACGGCCTGGGCGGGTACTACTTGCGTATGGATGGATCTGTCGGTTACATAATGGGTTCCGTTTACCGCAGGAACCGCAAATTCCGCAATATCCCGCTGGTAGACTGCATGTTCGACAAAGACAGCATCCTGACGTCCGACGATACGTACTTGCAGCCGATGATCGAGTAGCCCGATTGCCGCGCGGGCGCGGACACAGCGGTTGTCTCCGGGTTCACACCGCACAGTACAACAAAAGAAAGGGGCGTCTTGCGACGCCCCTTTTGTCATACTTGTGCAACTGCAGATGCCTGGGTTCTACCCTCCGCGCTTCTGGCTGAGCTGGTTCATCAGCGTGATCAACGGGAGGAAGAGGGCGATAACGATGGTTCCGACCGCGATACCCATTACCACGATGATCAAAGGCTCGAGCAGCGAAATGAACCCCTGTACGAGGTTATCCACTTCCTCATCGTAGCTTTCGGCTATCTTGAGCAGCATCTTGTCCAGTTCGCCGGTTTCCTCGCCTACGCGCACCATGTTGACGACCATGTCGTCGAATGCGCCGCTGTTCGCCAGAGGTTCAGCGACCGCGCCGCCCTGGCGGATGTTCTCGTGAATCTGCAAGACCACCTTGGCGTAGACCCTGTTGGCCGTGGCCGCCTTGATGATGTCGAGGGCTTCCAGAATCGGGACGCCGGATGCGATCAGGGTACCCAATGTACGCGCTAACCGGGCGACATTGGATTTCTCGGCGATGCCGCCAAAGATCGGGAGCATCAAGGTCAGTTTGTCGAAGGCAAGGGCGCCTCCTTCATTCATTCGAATCAGCTTGTAGGCTCCCCACAAGGCGAAAGGTATGAGCGGGATAAGGAACCAGTTCCGGGCAACGAAGCGCGATACGCCAAGGACGAACTGCGTCAGGGCGGGAAGATTTCCGCCACCCGCTCCGCCGATGTCCTTGAAGACCTTCTCGAAATTCGGGATGACGAAGATCATGATGCCTGTGATAATGATAATGGCCACGCAAATTACCGCGGTGGGGTAAATCAGCGCGGACAGCACTCGCTTGCGCAGCTTCAA
>JBAZOJ010000205.1:0-6792 GCA_041648755.1 Candidatus Brocadiia bacterium | reverse complement strand
GTAATTGTGGCAGTAAAAAGTGTACTGGCAGGAAGAAGGTTCGTAGGAGAAAAGGTCGCTGTAACGCCGACGTAAGTTACTGTGCCCAGAACAGGGATTGTGCCCGGTCCGGTAACCCTGAAGGTCAAGGTTGTGATCTTCAGCGGGTTCATCGCTTCACTGAAGGTAGCAGTGATGTTGCTGTTGCGCGCGACATTTCCAGCAGCATTGACTGGAGCGGTTGAACTCACGATGGGCCGGGTTGTATCCGCTATCGTCCCGGTTGTAAATGTCCATTCGTAGTTGGCAGCCAGCGGGTTATTCGCCTGGTCTTTGGCGCCTGTTGTTATCGCGGCAGTGAACAGAGTACTGGCAGCCAGCGGGTTCACAGGCGTAAAGGTCGCAGTAAGGCCAATGTAAGTCACTGTTCCCAAGACGGGGATTGTGCCAGGTCCGGTCACTCTGAACGTTGCTGTAGTGATCGTAAGCGGATCCATTTCTTCAGTGAAAGCAGCGGTAAGTGAGATGTTGAATGGCACTTCCGTGTCAAGATGAACAGGGGTGGTTGAAGTCACGGTGGGTGGGGTCGTATCAGGGATTGTCCCAGTCCTGAACGTCCAAATGAAGTTGGTCTCCAGTGCGTTGCCTGCAACGTCTCTGGCCCCACTGGTTATCGTGGCAGTGAACAAGGTGTCGGCAGGAAGAAGGCTTACAGGGTCAAAGGTCGCTGTAACGCCAACATAAGTCACAGTTCCCAGAACAGGGGTCGTGCCCGGTCCGGTCACCCTGAAGGTTGCTGTGGTGATCGTAAGAGGATCCATCGCTTCAGTGAATGTGGCGGTGATTATTCTGTTGAATGCGACATTCTCGGCAGCGTTGGAAGGCGATGTGGAGCTCACTTTGGATGCGGCGGTTTCGGAACTCCCTCCACCACAAGCCAGCCCGAGTCCTAATACTGTTATCGCCAGAACCATCGTGAGGTATCTGTGCAACCAATTTCGTTCCATAGCTTTCTCCTTTGGGGCATTCGCGTGAAGAGTGCACCAATTTACTGCCGAGATTTCCCGGATGGTTCCGCGGCAGACGCTGTGTCAGTCGCTCGTAAGCACCATCCGAGTAGTTGTAGAGCAAATGCCATGCCATCTCCGAAGTTATCGTGAAAGGCTGGATTTTCCTATCTTCCGCCAAGACAGGTATCGGAAAGCGGATTTGACGAGCCCATCGGAATGATGTATACTGCATCAGAATGAAGGGAGTGCGCTATGCAGATTGAGGATCTTCGCATTGAGGAGTTGCTTGAGTGCGAATCCGATGCCGGTCTGATCAGGTTTGCAGGTGAGCAGGCGATCATTGTTGATGCGACAGCCATGGGCCTCCTGCGCAAGGAACTGGTGAATCAACTTGGTATAACCGCTGCCCGGGTTTTGCTGACTCGGTTTGGCTTTGTTCAGGGCTGGCGCATGGCCGAGACAATGCACGCGCGCCTGAATGGGGATAACGATCAGATCTGGTCACAGGCGTGCGGGCGAATTCACATGCTTGAAGGTATGTACCGTCTCAGCCCCAACTCTTCCGGTCCGCTGTCGACGGAAGGCGAGGTGCTTGAAACTTCGTACGAGGCCGAGCAACACATCGTCCACCTGGGCAGGAGCGACACCTGCGTGTGTTGGATGGTCTGCGGTCTTACCAGTGGCTATCTGAGTCGGGCAGTGGGCAAAGAGATTTTTGTCCTCGAGGAGAAGTGCATCGGCAAGGGCGACGCAACTTGTCATCTATTCGGTCGGACGGTCGAGGATTGGGGAGACGAGCGTGCCGAAGAACTCCACTTCTTTCGCAGCGAGAAACTAAATGATTCGCTTGATGTGCTACTGCACAACGTCACCGAATCGCTCAAGACAACTGAGCGCGCGCTACGCGAGAGAAGGCGCGTACTTGCCCGCGTAGAGCCCCATATCGAAGATCCTCTCGGGATGATTGCGAAGAGCCTTGCCATGCGGAAGGTTGTTGAACTCGCACGTCGGATTGCCAAAGTGGACTCGACGGTTCTCATCACGGGCGAAAGCGGGACGGGCAAGGAGCGTATTGCAAAATTGATACATGAAGAGTCGGCTCGCGCGCAGGGGCCGTTCATTGCAGTCAACTGTGGTGCTCTAACAGAGACGCTCCTGGAAAGTGAGCTGTTCGGTCACGCCCGTGGCTCATTTACCGGAGCCGAGAGAGATCGGCCGGGCATTTTCGAAGCGGCAAATAACGGAACGCTTCTTCTCGACGAAATTGGCGACATTTCTCCCATCATGCAGGGCAAGCTTCTCAGGGTTCTGCAGGAGAGGGAAGTACGCAGAGTTGGCGAGAACGTGAGTCGGCCCACCAATGCGAGAGTCATCGCCGCAACCAACCGCGAACTCACCAAGGATATTTCGGAGGGTCGCTTCCGCAAGGACCTTTACTACAGGATGAACGTCGTGGAACTTCACATTCCGCCGCTCCGGGAACGGAGGGAGGACATTCTGCCGTTGGCTCGCGTTTTGCTGGCTGAGGCTGCGATCAGGCTCAATCGTCCGATGACCGGGCTGTCGCCGCGTGCTGCGGATCAGATCCTTCGCTATACCTGGCCTGGGAACGTGCGCGAGTTGGAGAACGCCATGGAGCGCTCGGTAGTACTTGCAAGCGTGAACCGCACTGAGCTTGAGGATCTGCCTGAGGAAGTACGTGCGGCCATTCCACGTGCGTCGCTCTCGGGCTCCATAAGGGAGCTTCAGGACGTGGAGAAGGAGTACATCCTCGCTGTGCTCGAACTCAATAATGGGAACCAGAAGCTTACCGCCGGGCAGCTTGGCATTGGGACTGCGACGCTTTACCGGAAGCTGAAGAGTTTCGGCGCCGCTAACGGAAATGGCCAGAATGACGATCAGAGCAAGTGATGATGCGCGCTGTTCTTCCTTGAAGTGAAGCAGAGGAAGAGGAGGACGATCCCACACTAAGGATACCCCTTGCCGTCGTATTGCCTTCAACTTGTGTTTCAGAAGGGCCTTCTGAGCAGAATTGCATTCCTGTTCCACCCAACATCCTCGTACTGTCCTTCTTGCCATCCCTTGTGCCGCGAGTAGAATTCTCCGTATCGCCCGACAGGGCGCTTGAGGAGGCTGATATGTCCGAATACCGCGAAGACACTTACGGCGAGAAGATCGCACACATTTACGACGAATGGTACCCAACCTGCGACACAGTGGCCGTGCAGACGCTGTGCGAACTGGCTCGCGGCGGGAAGGTACTCGAACTCGGAATAGGAACCGGCCGGTTTGCGCTGCCTTTGCGCGAGAGGGGCGTTGACATCCACGGTATCGACGCGTCACCGGCAATGGTTGCCAAGCTGCGCGCCAAGCCCGGCGGCTCAGAAATCCCGGTCACGATGGGCAACTTCGCCGATGTCGCCGTCGAAGGCAAGTACTCGCTTGTGTTTATCGCCTTCAATACGTTCTTTGCGTTGCTCACACAGGAAGAGCAGGTCAGGTGCTTTTGCAGCGTCTCCGACCATCTGGCTCCGGGGGGCATGTTCCTGGTCGAGGCCTTTGTGCCGGATCTGAGCCGGTTCGCAGGCGGGCAGGCCTTTCGTACGGTTGGGGTTGACGACGGTGAAGTGCGACTTGACGCATCACTGCACGATCCGATGCTCCAACAGGTCGTGAGCCAGCATATCGTCATCAACGAAAACGGCATCAAGCTCTATCCGGTCAACCTCCGTTACGCGTGGCCATCGGAACTCGACTTGATGGCTCAATTGGCCGGGCTGAACCTGAAGAATCGCTGGGCGAACTGGGATAAGAGCCCCTTTACGGCATCAAGCGGAAAGCACATCTCGGTGTATGAGAAAAGGCCATAGAACGCACAGGCGTCACTTGATCTTGCTCCATGCGACGTTTCCTGGGCAACGTAGCGCTTGCATCCAGATGATCCTCTCGTAAGATACTTTGAGCAAGAGACTATTGAATGAAGATTGAGAGTGTTTCGTCCTCTTGTTCGAGTTCGCGGAAATCTGGCCGCAGGGCGGCTTCATTCTTTGCATTGAGCATTCGCATCCCGGGGAATGGGCACAGGGGCGAGGAATAAGCCATGCTGCGTACACCGAAGTTCCTGGAACACTCCGCGTTGAAGAACAGAAGTCTGCTTATCATCCTTCTGACCTCGATCGTTCTGTGGGTCGATTACGCCACAGGGAAGGAAATACGATTCCCGATACTGTATTTCCTCCCGGTCGCCGTGGCGGCATGGACTGGCCGAAGGGCGATGTCGTATGGCCTGTCCGTGCTGCTGCCGTTGACGAGGGTTGCATTCCACATTCCCTGGGGTGAGACCGAATCGGTTCCCGTTGCGGGAATCAATGCCGTGATCGACATGATAACCTTCTCGTTGTGCGCTTACTTGGTTGCCAGGAAGGCGTCTCAGACAGAACAGCTTGAGAAGACCATTTCGACCCGGGATAAGGAACTTCAGAGCCTCCGTGCCTTTGCGAAATCAACGAGTATGACTCTTCAGGGCAGAGCCGGAGGGCCCGGGCTGGCCGAAGGGGTGGCGGCGATCTACGTATCCCCGGAAACTCAGGCGGCGCTCGATCGCAGACCGATCTCAAAGGGTGACGTGGCGGCCGAGATAGTGCGATTCGAGAGTGCCCTGCAGACTTCGTGGCAAGAGGTGGCACGCATCAGGGAGCAATCTGTCGGCCAACTGTCGAACGCCGAATTGGGAATCCTCGATGTGCAGATGGCAATGATCATGGATCCATCGTTTGCACAGAAGTGCAAGCGGCGGGTGCAGGAGAACCTGGTCGATGTCGAGCAGGCGGTAACTGAAGAGATCTGGGAACTCGAGAAGATGCTTCAGGGGATGCAGCAGGAATTCATGAGGGAGCGCAGTGCCGATGTGCGAGATATGGGCCGCCGCATCTTGCGGAATCTCAGGATGCCCGGAGAGACCACGCACGATCAGATAGCGTCGCTGGCTCCCGGCACGATCCTCGTCGCAGTGGAACTCACCCCTTCCGATGTGCTTCAACTGGATCGGGCCAAAGTGGCTGCTTTGGTCATGGAACGTGGAGGTCCGGCATCGCACGTTGCCATACTCGCCCGGGCCAGACACCTTCCTGCGGTCTGTAACATTGGCGAAGCAACGTCTTTGCTTGCGTCAGGAGACCACCTGCTTGTGGATGGGGAAGCGGGAACTGTTACGGTGGCTCCGACCAGCACGCAAGTGGCAAGTTTTACCGCGCGCAGGAACCAGTATGTTGCGCACATGCCTGTGGCGGTACATGGCCCGGCCGAGAGTTCAGCTACGCGAGATGGCGTCGGAATCAGGCTGCTCGGAACCATTTGCCGTCCCGATGAAGCACGCTTAGTTCGCGAGTTTCGCCTTGAAGGCGTGGGCCTGTTCCGATCCGAATTTCTCTTTCTTGATGCCGATCGCCCTCCGGACCATGCGACGCAGTATGCGGCATACTCCGAAGTGGCGAGGATTCTCAGTCCGCGTCCTGTAGTTATCCGAACGATGGATCTCGGCGGAGACAAGATCCCGCGCTTCAGCAGAGGCGCGGACGACATCGCTTTCCGAACCGGAAAGCGCGGCCTGTCTTATTCGCTCGCTGAGAAGACAATGTTCCGCACACAGATCGGGGCGATTCTTGACGCTGCAAAAGAGGGCGACCTCCGGATCATGTTCCCAATGGTCACTGGTGTCGCCGATTTGAAAGAAGCACTCGATCTGGTAGACGAGGTGATCAAGACCGGAGGATACGCCAAGCGACCAACCATCGGAGCAATGATCGAGACTCCCGCTGCTGTGTTCGATATTGATGGAATCCTGGAAATGGTGGATTTTGTGAGCATTGGTACAAACGACCTCACCCACTTCATCCTGGCAACGGACCGTGAATCTCAAGACTCCGCAGGAGCGCTTGCGTTCCTCCATCCGAGTGTGCTCAAGGCGACTGAACATGTCGTCCGGTCCGCTCTACATCATGAGGTGCCAGTTTACGCTTGTGGGGAAGCGGCTGGGGATCCGTCGGGAGCTTGCCTTCTTCTTGGAATGGGTGTACGTGACCTTAGCATGACTCCGTTCCAAGCCCCAAGGATGCGCAGTGCTATCGGGCAATTGTCCATGGAGCAAATGGAGACTGCCGTTGGCGACGCAATTGCTGCCAAAACACCAAAGGGAGTTCAGGATATCCTTGCGCACACGTTCGCCGCCAAGGTTTCCGAAAACTCCTACGCTGTCAAGTGACAGCAGTCGAAATCCTGTTGCTGTTTCCCCATATTCTCGCGCAAACCTGACTCTTTCCCGAACGACCGGGTATATTTCCCTGTCGGGAAATCGCTTTCAGGAGGTCTCAGTGCAGAAAAAGCCAAAGGCCGGGGCCGCAAGCAAGCCAACAAGATCGAAAATGGCCGCGGGCAAAGTAGTGGAACTTGCCGGGCTCGTGAACTACGCGCCCGACAGCATTGTAAGCAGGACAATTGTGGACAACAAGGCGGGCTCGGTCACGCTCTTTGCCTTCGATGCCGGGCAGAACCTGAGCGAGCATACCGCGCCGTTTGATGCCTTGGTTCAAGTACTCGACGGTGAGGGCGAGTTCACGGTCGGTGGCGAGCCCCATGATGTCGGGGCAGGGCAGATCCTGCTGATGCCTGCGGGGGTACTCCATTCCGTGAAGGCCATTGTGCGGTTCAAGATGCTGCTCACGATGCTCCAGTCGAAAGAGTAGCGTTTCGCAGTTTCGCCACTTTGCCCTTGACATAAGGATTGAGCCATGCAGACAAAGACACT
>JBAZOJ010000204.1:0-6797 GCA_041648755.1 Candidatus Brocadiia bacterium | reverse complement strand
ACTACACCAAAAGTGCGGTGACGATGCTGACGTACTTCTACTATCCCAGGGATTCCTGACCGGATTCCCCCTTGACAACGGCAGCCTTTCATGGATAGGGTGCGGACCGATGTGTCCGCCCGTTAATGGGCGTCGTCTGGACGCCCGTTCATTATCGGATATCGGCCTGCAAGGCCGTTCTTCGTAGGGGCATGTTGCAACATGCCCTCCGCCAAGAGCCGTTGAAAGGCCATTGACATTGATATTCCCGCTGAAAAGGATGAAGGCGATTCGCAGTCCGGGGGTCGGATTCCGTCAGAAGTAGTCGCGCTCATCGAGACCGACTCCAACGTGGCCGCTTTGGGTTCGCCTAAGGAAGATCCGCCCGTCTATCGGGTGAGGAGGTGCAAACCATGTGCGCCCTTAAGCACCGCTCTGCCTGTTTTCTTCCGTGCATTGGCTCGTCTTCTGGGCCTCGCCGACGAAGCGTTCTGTGGTGAAAAATTCTCATTCGATTTTTGCGTTTGAATTGCCTCGATAAACATTCGTGATACGATAAGTTTGTGGGAAAGCGAAAGACCTGTTGTCATCGTCGAGCGACTCGCATGCAGCAGTCCCGGCGGCGGCCCGTACGGCTGGAGGCAGGCTGATCACCTTACTGGAATGGGAGGCCAATCCCCAAGCCTGCCTACCCTGACTGAACCCCGGAGGAATGCAGTGCGATTTCTATGTATTGCCGCTCTTTTTCTGAACGTCGTCGCACTCGGAATTATCGCGCTGATACTTGCCAAGGGAGGAGGAATCCCGGCTGTGCCGGAGTCAGCTCCTCCCATCGCGTTCACAGAAGTCTGCGCCGGCGAGATCAAGGCCAGAGGCTTCTCTTGGCTTCCGTATCAGGTCGTGAACAGGCAGTTGTATCTTGTCAGCGAGATGGGAACGCAGGTCCGTTCCCTTACGGACTTCCGCCTGGAATCGGAACTGCTCTGGCAAGGCGAATTCTGGCAGGTCGGTAGATTCGAAGCCATAGGATTCGAAGAGCAGAGCGGCGATATCCTCGTCTTCAACTCATACGTCCCGGCCGACATCTTACGCCCGTTCCGGTTTCGGCCTAAAGTCAAGGATCTGCGCAGGTACACCGATGCTCTCGTCTTCTTCGGATCGGACAAACGCTGGTGTCTGCCTGGCAGGGAGCAGGTCGAGTTGGTCGAGAGAGAATTCACGGGCAAATCCGTGGTGCTGGACTGGCCGAAGGCGCCAACATCCGGAATGTGCCCCTGCATCTTGGTGGGAGATGATATTGCGGTAGCGTTCTGGACCGACCATGGTGCAATAAGCCCTGACTATGGGATTCAGATGAGAGGAAGCGCTTGTACGCCAAGGGGTCCGGTATTCGTCGCCGACCTGACCGTGCAAAATCCAACATTTGCCCCGCTGGAAGCAGCCGACAACTTCCTGCGAGAGACAGAATGCAGTTACTTCTCCCCGAGGCTCGAAAGGGACACGCTCATCCTGAATTCAAAGGGGCGAGAGCAGTTCACCGCACTCATCCTTCCGCTCGCGCCCGGCAGCGGCGACAAGCAGGCCCGCAGATTGGAAGGGGAGGTCCACCTGCGGAACACGAGAGATGGCTTGATCTACCTGCTTTGCAGCCATCGCAACGGCACCAGAGCCTACACGCTGACCACCTTGGAAGGTTTCTCCCCCGGCCCTGAGGACATCTGCCCGGTTGCACCGAAAGGTGTCGAGGAATTTCCGCTCTTCAGGATGGATTCCAAGACGTTGTTCCTCCGCCGCACTTTCGAGGCGGACGGGACGACCAAGGGCGTGTGCTATTACTCCCAAGGCGGCAGGCCTTCTGCGGCTTTCGATATCCCGTATTCCGCCGCGGATCCAAGATGTTCATACGTAAACGGTTATCTCGTGTTCTGTACACACAGGGATCCCAGTGTTCGGTGGAGTCCTGAGATCGTCACCGTCTACGACGCTGGCAGCGAAGCCCTTCCGTCAGGATATCTGGAGGAGGCCTTCAATGGGCAGGTCCGGTGACAAACGGCTGGCCTCCTCGGAGTTGAAGCGGCGCAGTCTTCTCTCTTGCGCCTCCCTCCCGAGCCGCGTATACTTCCCCGCAGGAGTCCGATTGTCCACCACCCTTGGAGGAAATATGCAGATCCGTGTCGAAAAACTCACTCCGGAGCAGATCAGCGCCCGTGGCATCAAGACTTGGCCGATATGGACCAAGGAGCGGTCCAAGTTCGACTGGCACTACGATTCGGTCGAGGAATGCCTGATCCTGGCAGGGCATATCATAGTCACTCCTAAGGGTGGCTCGCCCGTGGAAATCCGCGCAGGCGACTTCGTGACCTTCCCGTCAGGGATGGACTGCACATGGGAAGTGCTGGTGCCGGTGCGGAAGCACTATGATTTCAAGTGAGAATAGCGGCCTTGCGACCGCTATTCGAAGCGGCTGAAGACACTAGGCCGGAGGCGCGAAGGAAATGCACACCTCCTTCGCCGCGCCTTCGGAGGGCAAGATGAGCAATGAACAATGATGAATAAGGCGAAGCCAGCCGTAGGGCGAGACTCCTTGATCGTAAGAGCATTTCGGTGAAGCAAGTGATTCGACACCCTTGCCCATTTTCTGTGCGGTTTCCGTTGAAACCGAGAAGATGAGGAGAAAATGGTGAATTCAGGTATAGACGAAGAAAAGGAAGCCGGGAAGAGATTTGCTCCAGCGCCGGATGCATATGAAAAGCGGGCTCTTCTCCTTGTGGTCGTGGGAACACTGGTTCCTGCCGCAATGCTCGGAGCATTTATATTCCTGTTGCGCGCAGATATTATCCACCTGCCCGTCGAGGGGGGGTCTTGGCGTTTCATAGTCATTGTGGAGGGTTATCAGGCCTCGATCGAGACGGTTGGCGGCACCAGCGCCCTGGCCAAGTGGTCCACCAATGGAACTGCGAACTGCGAGACCTTGTGGTTTACCGTTGAGGGCAGAGACGCTTTCGGCCCGGATAAACGGAAGACCCTCGGCATGGCCCGAAAGTGCCTTTCAGAAAAGGCGCTAACCCGTGGTACATACGTTGGCAGATTGTTTGAGAACACAGTATGTGGACTGTCACTCGATACTGCGATGAAGGAATGGGACACTCGGCTGAGCATCGATGCCGATGTGCATATCGTTAAGACCGCGAGGATGAAAGAGGACTGGGGCGAGAACATTGTCGGAGACGCTTCATTCGAGTTTCGTGGGACGCTGATTCTTCGAATAAGCAAATCGAGCAGAGGTGCCGTTTCCGAGGAACTCGATCTGTCCGATATTCGCGTGATCTCTCCCAATTCGCTCTTTGTTGGGGACCACGGGGGCTACTCTCTTGCCCCAGCATTCGGACCAGACATAGCCGTGTACGCTCCGCGCGATCCCGTTTCTGAGTGATGGTCAGGTTGCGCAATCCGCGAACCTCCGCGTCTATCCCCTCCACCTGTCTTTTCAGAACTGCTGCGGCCCAGGCGGCCAATGGCCAATGAAGCTAGGCTGGAGACCGTAGGCCGGAGGCCGGAGGTGCGACGAGAAATGAACCATGAGCAATGAACAATGAGCAATGCGAGAGCGGCCAGCAGCCAATAAAGTCAGTCCGTCGTCTGCCGCTGCTTGCAGCGGTGGATGACCCTGTGAGTGAGGTGGCTTTGTCCGGTCCTGGCTCGCCCTCCGGCCTGGCGAAGCCCTCCGGAGGCGCGGCGTAGGAGGGTCTCCGGCCTTCTTCTTAAGGGGATTTCTCCTCTCTCTGAGAGCCAATAACAAAGGCGGGGGAGAAACATCTCCCCCGCCTGTTCAATGCAATTGTGCCCGTCTGCTATTCGAGGTTCAGCGTAATAACGCCGAAATAGCCAGCCGCGATGTACGCGTCACCTGACAGCACCTCGATGTGGTCAGTGTAGTAATCGCAGTATGTGTAGTCGAGGAGGTTCAGGCTCGTGGCCGTGATCTCGAACACGGGCATCACGTTCCAGTCGGTCAGCAGGAAGATATACGGTTCGGAGATGTAAACCACATCCGCCCAATCTGAGGCGAACGTGTAGCTGTTGAACAACGACATGTTTGATTCGTCGGAGATATCGTACACGTACAGCTTCGACTCCTGGTCCACCTGATCTCCCGGCGGAAGTATCGAGCCGTCCGCGGCAACTCCGCCATTTTCCATGCCAACGCGGTCATACCAGTAGTAGTAGGCCGGGCGGGTGAAACCGGCGGCCTTGGTGCCCTCGGAGCCTATGTTCAGGGACCACAGGGTGTCCGGAATGGCGATGGAATCGAGGAGCAGAACCTGGCTGCCGGAAATGCGCGCCGAGTTGAGGAGCCGCTTGAAGGAGTAATCGGTTCCGTACACAGCCTCGAGGCAGAAAAGGGTTGATCCGCGAAGGCCGATAAGGCGGCCGGGGATATTGATTGGCGAGGAAACGGTCGGGTCCTCGCGGTCCGAGGTGTCAACCTTGACAACAAAGTACTTGCAGGTGGGGTTGAGCTGCTCATCGTAGCCGTAGTCGTTCCAGTATGAAACGTAGATAATCCCATCGCGGGCATAGGGCTCGGAAGCGCCCCAGGGCAGCCCGATACGGGAGGAAATCTGCGGGGAAGCGGCGTTGGACAGATCGATCAGAAGCAGGCTGTTGGTGGCTTCGAAAGGCGTCCCGACGCCCGTTCCGCCATCACCGCTGCCGCCCGGCTCGGAGCCGCCGACGTTCATCATCGGCTGTACGCCGCCGCCGTAGTTTTCGGTCTTCAGTGCAATCAAGTCAGGTCTTACCTGAATTGCCGACCCGATCCCGTACATATACGGCATGCAGTAAGGCATATCGGAGTACCAGTTGCGGGAGAAGTCCGCTGTGATCTCAAGCTCTCCAGTCTGGACGGGGGTGTTTCCGCTCACGGTGATCACATACAGCATAAGCGTGGAGGAGTACGTGTACTCGGCTCCGCTGTTGGATGCGACGTACATCATCAGGTAGGCCGTGTTTCCGTTCGTGAAGAAGTCGAACAACTCGCTCCTGTTGAAGACCAGAAGCCCCGAAGCCGTGGCGTTCGGATCCGTGCCGGAAACCACCTCGAAACGCAGGTTGAAGTCATCCTTTGCGACGCGCCAGAAGCCTCCCGATACCGGCTTTACAGCAAGAACGTTGCTGGCCAGCTCAAGGGCGAAGTCAACGATGGGATCGGACCTGTCGGAAATGTCAACGCGGAACAGTCCGGTCGTGCTGAGGACAAGCAGGTCGGTCCCGTGGGGGATGCACCGCCGGAAACTCCCGCCGGTCGCCACCCAGCCTCTCTTTGTCAGGGAAGACCCCGAGTAATCCACGAGCCAGGCCCGGCTGATGTAGTTCCAGTTGCCTGTGCCCGGGTCTTCGTACCCGTCAACGGGGATAACCAGGAGCCCGGAGTCCTTTAGGAACGTGAAGGCCTTGTCGTCCGCCTCGATGGGCGTCCATTCGTAGGATGAACCCAGGGTAACGCGGGAAGTCAGGTCAGGGGCGGCAGGATTGGAAACGTCGAAAAGACTGACTTCGACGGACCGGGTTTCCGAGTTGTACCCGACAGCTATGAGGTTCGTGCCGTCGGCCTCGATGTAAATAGACCAGCCGGGCACTTCAACGTCGCCGGCGATGGTGGGATTCGCGGGATCGGATGTGTCAATCACCCAGAGCGGGTCAATCTGTTCGAAAGTGACAAGATAGCAGACGCCGTCGCCAAAGCGGCTGGCGTATGGCTGTTCGCCGTACTGAATCGGAAGAGTATGGACGATTGCAGCGGTGCCGGTAAGTGAAATTGAATAGAAGAGGCTGACCGACTGGTCGGCGAAGGAGCGCGAAATTGCGAAGCAGTAAGACCCCTCGAAATGCAATTTGAACTTGTCGTTCACCGTGCCCGAGAGGTTTACGGTTCCGAGGCTCGTGAAGTGGCCATCGACATCGGTGATATCGTACAAGTACAGAATCGTGTTGCCGTCGTTGCCGGTCGAAGCAAGCGCCATGCGGCCATCCTCAGCCTGAACGGCGGAGAACCAGCCATCCAGGGAATGCGTCTCGACGGTTGCCATCGTGGAGCCGTTGATGGACGTCAGCTTGAGTCCCGTGGAAACGGGCTCGGGCACCATGGCTGCACCCATTAGCGGTCCCCAGTACACGTTCATTCCAAGAGCGATGTAGATAATATTGCCCACCAGGCGGCTGGCGGAGATATAGCCTTCCAGCGTCTTGATTGCCGAAATTGTCGGGGCAGTCGGGTCGGTCACGTCGATCTTGATCAGCGCGGCCGAGGTCTGGGGCATTCCACCTTCCGATGAAGTAAGGAACGAATCCATCAGGATGTACACGGTGAATCCGTCAACGTACATCTCGCGTCCCGTGCCCTTGAATGACAGGTGCCCGATTACGACCGGGTCGCCCGATACATCCACGACAAAGAACCCGCGGTACGCGTTGACGAGGAACAGCAGATCGCCGGACAGGGAATAGAGATCCGGCTCGACGGCCTTTTCGGTGTTGGCGTTGGTGCTCTCGGAGCGTTGATAGGAATCCGTGGGAGGAGTGGCGCCCGTCAGATCTCCGTTGTCGGATGCGCTTGGCGCCCCGCCACCGGCTCCGTCTCCCGCACTGGTGTTATCGGCCAGGTAGGAGCCGTAATCGCCCTCTTGCGCCGAGACAAAGCTGTTCATCCCCGGCGCGCGGTTGTATGTGGTGGAAGAGGTGCTTGTTGTCCCACCCCCGCCTCCGCAAGAGATGGCAACGATGCCAAGAATCAGCACGAACGCAAGGGCGAGCTTCTT
>JBAZOJ010000203.1:0-6805 GCA_041648755.1 Candidatus Brocadiia bacterium | reverse complement strand
CACCATCTTTCCTCCACGGCATGGCTTCCTCCTGGTTGAGGAAGCCTACCCGATGTGTAAGCGATGTGGTGAGACAAATGTGTAAGCGATGTCATGAGACCATACAGTCACCCCGCCCTCTTGGCTGTTCCTGGGTGTTGGATTACCGACGGTCGACGGACGACAGACGACGGACCTGCTTCGCCATTCATCAATCATCAATCCGCAATCATCAATGTTCGCCGCGTCCGTCCCGGCGCGTTCTTGCCCGGCTGCTGGCCTTCGCTTCTCGTCCATCGCCTCTCTTATTCATCAATCCGCAATCCGCATTTCCCCCGGAATCCTGAGCCTGCCGAAGGGATCATCATTTTCTTTGCTCCATTTCCTTGCCCCCGCCACCCCCGGTGGTAAGATAGGTGCTGCAATCTGCGACTGATTTCCAATACGGCCCTGAAAGCGGAGATATGCCTTGACCGATACCGTGAAAATCTACGTTTACATGCCCGACGAAGGCGTGGATGTGTGGCGGCCGGTACAGGCTGAACATCTTGGCGGCAACGTCTATCGAATAGTCGAACAGCCGTATGATCGCGAAGATGAGATCTGGCAGTTCGAGCCCGGCGATGTAGTGGCCTGCGAGATGACTCGGCTTTCCGGTGGCTGGTTCCTGGTGGCGACCCCGGAAGGTGGATCACGTGTGAACGGCGAAAGCAGCTTGAAGGAAGCGCAGATCGATGAGGCGATGCATTCCGGGAAACAACCCACAGCCAGGAACAAGGCAAACGGGAATCCCGCGGCAAGGTATGTGGATCCGGAGAAGGGGGCGTCGTTCTTCGTGGACCACATCACGAATGAGGTAATCCATGTCGGCAGGTCTTGTTTCCAATACGGCCCTGATAGCGGAGATATTCCTTGACCGATACCGTGAAAATCTCCGTTCACCTGCCTAACGAAACTGTGGATACATGGCGGCCGGTACAGGCAAAGCAGCGAAAATCTGCCGACTGATTCTTTCCGATTCATGTGTTTCAGCCTGAGGAATGCGAAGGAGTGCTCGTGTTCTGGAGAAAGCCGACAGTCTCGAGCCTGACAAAACGCCTGAAAAGTCGGTGCAGTTCCAAGCGATGCCAGGCAGCGCGTGCCCTTGGGGAACTCGGAGATCCCGCTGCGGTGCCGACTCTTTTCGACTTCATAGTTGAGCATGGGAGGAGTCCTGAACAACGCGCAGCCGCCAAGGCACTGCTGGATATCGACTACCCCAGATCTATGCAGACGCTCGTGGGATGGTTGAAGGACAAGGATGTCATCACTCGGAGAAGAGCGCACTTAGTATTCGATAACGTGATTGACAAGCGGGCTGTGCCGTTCCTTTTAGATGGCTTGCGTGACGAGGATTCCTCCGTCCGAAGCAGTGCGGCAGTGAGCCTCGGGAGTATCGGAGACCCCGAGAGCGCGCCTGCACTGATCGAATGCCTGTGGGACGACGACCGCCGGGTGCGAGAGCAGGCTGCCTTTGCTCTACGGACGATTGCCGATCACCGGGCCGCAGAGGCGCTTGCTCCGGAGTTGAAGGACGAAGACGCGGAAACGCGACGGCGCACTGCAGAACTCCTTGGTTCGGTCGGCGACAAGCTGGCGCTTGCGCCCCTTGTCGAGGGCCTTGCGGACTCGGATGAAATCGTGCGAAGAAACTGCGCCGAGTCTCTCAAATGGCTGAAGGATTCTGCTGCGCAGCCGGTACTTATTCAGCGCCTGAAAGATGACAGTCTCTTTGTACGGTTGGCAGCGGCCAGAGCCCTTGGGAGAATTGGGAATCAGGATGCCGTTATGCCACCCATCGAATGGCTCGAAGCCGAAAGTGTTGAGACTCGTCGGCGCGCTGCCGAGGTGCTCGGCTCCATGCGAGACCGAACTGCGGTGCCTCGCCTAATCGAGAAGCTGAAGGACTCTGACGAAGTTGTGCGGCAAAACGCTGCCAAGTCGCTTGAGGAACTCGCTGACAAGAGCGCCATTCCGGGGCTAAGGGGAAGCCTGTCGGATGATAGTTTCCGCGTCCGCCGGAGCGTTGCCAAAGCGTTGGCGAGTCTCGGGGATATGAGATCTCCCTTGGCGGTTATTGAGGCGGCTTGCGATCCGGCTAGGATCATGAGCTTTTTCGGCGTCGACTTCTCTGCCGCGGTCGGGAGACTCCCGAGTCAAAGCACGACCCCGGCATGGATCGAGTACATGGCTGATCCGGACTGGAGCGTCCGCTGTTGTGCAGCGGATGCCCTTGGCGTGATCGGGGACCGGAATGCGGTGCCCACGCTCAATGGACTTCTGACGGACCGGGAAGGCATTGTCCGATGCCACGCAGCCGCTGCACTCCTGAAAATGGGCTACAAGGAGATGGTGCCGATTCTCCTCGAATTCCTGAAGGACAAGTATGATCCAGCGCGCGAGCTCGCTGCCCAGGCCTTGGGGAAAGCAGGTGACAGGAGTGCAGTGCCAGCCCTCATCGAATGCCTCAAAGACGAAGCCTTCTCGGTACGAGATTGCGCAGCCGACGCCCTTTTGAAACTACAGGATCCCCGGGCAACCGCCGATTTCATCGCAGGCATCAAGGGCGAGACCGACCGGAAGATGGACGCGGCTTGCGAGTTGAAAGAACAATCCCCTGCCGGGGAACCGGTGTATGTCGTGATCAAAGTCCCGCTCAGCCTGATGCCGCTGTTGCAGGAGGTCCTCCTGATGTATTATCGCGATCTTCTCCCGAAGTTGTCTCCCGACGGCGACCTCGTGCTGGAGGAGGACATTGCGTCGAGGCTGTCGGACGACGCTATGTTTGAGGCACTCTCGACCGGCTATCACGATGACACCGAGTTCGACCGGCGCGGACTGGCATTGGAGGCCCTGGCAGACGATATCCGCCGGCCCGTCGTGGACCGGACGTGAGAGCAGGGCGGCCGCAAATGAACAATATGCCATGGCCCTTCACTTATGCATGAAACGCCTTTTCTCCTTTGTATTTCGCGTGGTGCTTGCCCCGAGCCTTGCCCGCCCGTGATAGAGGAGATATACTTTGACCGATACCGCGAAAATCTACGTTTACCTGCCTGATGAGACTGTGGATACGTGGCGGCCGGTACAGGCAAAGCAGCGAGGATGAGCCGACTGATTTTCTTCGATTCATGTGTTTTGGTCTGAGGAATGCGAAGGAGTGCTCGTGTTCTGGAGAAGGCCAGAAGTAGTCCGCCTGATCGAACGCTTGAAAAGCGGGGATCCATCCGAACACGGCAAGGCGGCTGAAGCTCTTGGAAAGCTCGGCGATCCCGCTGCGGTGCCGGCACTGTTCGAGTTCCTCTCGACGAACTCCATAGTCCCGCATCTTCGGGCAGCCGCCGAGGCCCTTATGGAGATCGAGGGCCCCCGGGCCGCGCAGACGATCCTCGGCTGGCTGAAGGACAAAGACGACCCCGTTCGGAGGAAGGTGGTCTCGGCTTTCCAGGCAGTGAAAGACCGGAGGGCGGTGCCATTTCTCGTAGAGTGCCTGCGGGACGCGGATAACCAAGTTCGCGGCTGGGCCACACATGGCCTCGGCAGTATCGGAGACCCCGAGAGCGCGCCTGCACTCATCGAATGCCTGTGGGATGACGACCACGACCTGGGCAGAGAGGCGGCCTTCGCTCTTCAGAATATTGCCGATCACCGGGCGGCAGAGGCGCTTGCCCCGAAATTGAAGGACGAATACGTCGAAACACGGGGGCGTGCGGCTGGTTTCCTTGGCATTGTCCGCGACAAGTTGGCGCTTCCGTCTCTCGTGGAGGGCTTGGCTGATCCGGACGTTGTTGTGCGAAGGAACTGCGCTGAGGCCCTCGGATGGATTGGCGATCCTGCCGCCCAGCCTGCCCTTATTCCGCTCCTGAGGGATGAGAGCCTGTTTGTCCGGTGGGTTGCGTCCAGGGCCCTTGAGCATATCGGCGATCAGGACGCCGCGAAGCTGCCCCTTGAATGGCTCCATTCTGAAGACGTGGAGACCCGTCGGCGAGCGGCCGAGGTCCTCGGCGCCCTGAAGAGCCGAACTGCGGTGCCTGCGCTTATCGATAGCCTGACAGACACCGACGAATTGGTGCGGGAGAACGCAGCCAAGTCGCTTGAGCAACTCGAGGACAAGAGCGCCATTCCGGGGCTAAGGAGAAGCCTGTCGGATGGAAGCTTCCGCGTGCGCAGGAGCGTTGCCAGGGCGCTTGCAAGCCTCGGCGACTGGAGTTCTCCTCTTGCTTTCATCGAGACGCTTTGCGATCCGATCATGTCAGGAGAAAATCGCGCAGACATGCTTGCCGAGATCAAGAGGCTCAGGAGTCCAGGCACAATACCGTGGCTCCTCGAATATCTGGGCGATCCGGACTGGAACGTCCGCTGCAATGCCGCCGACGTACTCGGGGAGCTCGGCGATCAGAGTGCGGTTCCAGCGCTCGAGAGGCTCCTTTCAGACCGGGACGGCTTCGTCCGATGCCACGCCGCGGCGGCACTTGTCGAGATGGGGCGCAAGGACATGGTGCCATTCCTTCTGGGATTCCTGAAGGACAAGTTCTATGTGGCGCGCTGCTTCGCGGCCGAAGCCATTGGGAAAGCAGGTGACAGGAGGGCGGTGCCCACCCTCATCGAATGTCTGAATGACGAATACTTCGACGTGCGGAATTTCGCAGCACAGGCGCTTCTGAAACTGCAGGATCCGCGGGCTACGGAAGACTTCATCGCACGCCTCAAGGGAGAGACTGATCGGAAGAGGGCAGCAGTCTTCAGGGCAGATCAGGATCGAAGGAAAGCCACTTACAGGTCGAGGACGATAGCACCTGCCGGGGAACCGGTCTACATCGTTGCCAAGGTACCGCTCCGCCTCCTGCCCCTGTTGCAGGAAGTTTTCCTGATGTACTATCGCGGTCACCAACCTGATATTTCCCCCGACGGCGACCTTGTGATGGAGGAGGATGTCATGCAGAGGTTGGTTGAAGACATCACTGATGAGATGCTCTCGAACTTTCACGAGCCATGGGAGACCGACCACCGTGCACGGTCATTCGAGGCACTGTCTTTCAAAATCATCCCGCCTGCCCTGGGTCGGACGTGAGAGCAGGGCGGCCGCAAATGAACAATATGCCATGGCCCTTCACTTATGCATGAAACAACTTCTTCTCCCTCTGCTTTTGCGTGGTGCTTGCCCCGAGCCTTGCCCGCCCGTGACTGGATGACCTCGCCGACAAAGCGGTCGTGGTTAATCTCTTCCTCTTTGGCCGCGCAATCCTTCTCTTTTCCGCCCTCCGCGTCTCCGCGCCTCCGCGTGAGAAAATCCGCTCTTTGTTCGTGTGTTTGGCTCGTGCTTCACCACCTCGCCGACGAAGCGTTCGTGTGTTTGGCTCGTGCCTCTCGGCCTCGCCGACAAAGCGGTCGTGGTTAATCTCTTCCTCTTTGGCCGCGTAGTCCACATCTTTCCTACCTCTGTGAACCTCTGCGTCCTCCGTGGTGAAATGGTCTTTCTTCAGTCTGTGGCCACGCAATCGAGGCCTTTTCTTCCTTCGCGGACCCTCCTGAGGCGGGCCTCATTGATCTCGGCTTGGTGCCTTCTCGTGACTCCGATTTCTCTTCTGTCCGTGGCCTCACAACCAGATTTCCGTCCGCCTCTTCACTTCGCGCCTTCGTCACCCTTCAAGGGGATACTGGGTACGCCTTCGCGTGAGAAGGCTGTCTCTTCTCGGCTTGGCGACCTTGGCGGCTTGGCGGTTAATCCCTCTTCTCCGGCATCCACTGTCCCCTGAACGGGGGTGCGACTCGCACCTTGCCCAGATGGTAAAACATTGTAGAATGACCGGTTCTATTCCTATCCCGCGGAAAACGGAGGCAAAATGTCAGGAACCGCCGAGCGCCATGCCGACACAAGGTCCGCCATAGCCCAGATCCTCTCTCGCCCCAGTTTCGATGCTGTCGAAATCTTCGAACTCCTTGATCGCACCGCTGAAAGCAACGCGAACTTCGAAGAGCTATCGTTAATCTCCGGCTCGATGGACGACCTTGTCGGCACCTTCACACCTTTGGACAGATTGCTGCGCAAGGCAGTTGCCGATCTCGCGCTCGGGTTCCCAAAGCATGCCCTGCGTCTGATCGAGATCGCCGAAGGCCGCAATTTCGACCTTATCCGCGCCAAGTGCTGGCTGGCACTGGGCAAGTTCAGTCAGGCTGTGGCCTGCTTCCGTGACGCCGCAAAGAGCACCACCGCTCTGACGCTTGCCGAAAAGCTCTCGCACATCCACTGCCTCTGCCTTGTCGGCAAGACCGACGAAGCAAAGAAGATGTTCGACGGCCTGAAAGCTGGCGAAAAATCTTCATTCCAGGGCAAGTTTGTTTCCGCCCTCATCACAGAGACCTCCGGTGACATCGAATCCGCCATCGATGCCTATTACAAGCTCAAGAGCGAGAAGCCCCACTCGACGGATGTCATCTTCAGGCTCGCGGTCGTCCTCGATGCGCGCGGCGAAGACCCGGTCGAGATCGAATCCCTGTATCGCGGCCTCGTCGAGAGCGATATTTTCCACGTGGGCGCCGCAATCAACTACGGCCTGTTCCTGCTCGATGTGGACCGCCCGGACGACGCGGAGACGATCTTCAGCAAGGTTCTTACGTACGACCCCGACAATGAGCGCGTCTGGCTGTATATGCGCGATGCGCAGGCCAGCCGGAACATGATCTACGACGAGGGCCGTCACAAGGAAGACGAGAAACTGCGCCAGATCCTGCGTCTGCCCATCAGCGAGTTCGAACTCAGCGTTCGCTCGCGCAACTGCCTCTCCAA
>JBAZOJ010000202.1:0-6841 GCA_041648755.1 Candidatus Brocadiia bacterium | reverse complement strand
GCGGCCTCGCTGCCGATGAGAAGGAAGGAATCCTCACCCGCAAAGCCTGTAAGGTAATGGACATTGGGAACGCTCGACACAAAGAGCGCGTCGATTCCGAAGCCCTTGAACGAATCCCGCAGGCTCTTCATTCTCTTGGCATGCATAGCTTCTCCCGACTTCTGCGTCAGAATCCGAGGGTCTCGTCCACCATGATGAGGACGTTGCGGCCCTTGAAACGGACATTCTCGATTATGACAGTATCATTGCAGATGCGGCAATCGCCCGCGCATTCGGTACAGATACCGGCCGTCCCGCATGGGGCTCCGGTGTTGCGGCGCCTTACATTCGGCGGCGCGGCGATGAACTTCACCCGGTACAGGGCCTCGGCCAATGTGCCGACCAGCTTGTTCCGGCCCGCGACGATGACCAGTTTCCTCGGCCCGAATATCTGTGCGGCCACGCGATTCCCGTAGCCGTCTATGTTGACAAGACAACCTGTCCGCGTCAGCGCGTTCGTTCCGGTGTAGTACACATCCACATCCAGCGTGTTCAGCCGCGACCGGTAGTGTTCCTCGGGGGTGGCGTTCTCCGCGGCCTCGACAATCTTCACGCCCGCGGAGCGCAACCGCTCCGGCAAACCGATTTCCCTCAGGGTGGTGGATCCGCCCATAGCTGTAGTGCATCCGGGGGTCGCGAACTTGAGGCAAAGCTCAAGCGCGGCGTCCCGGTTCTGTACATAGTGTGTTTCGTATCCCTTTGCGGCGAAAGCGGTCAGAGCTTCCCGCAACTCCTTCTCGAAGGTCATCTTCATCGCCTCCGGAAAGGGTGAATTGTAATCGCCGGGCCCCGTCCCTTCAACTCAAAACGCCGCTTCGCGTTTGCCTCACCACCGTTATAATGCTCGCAGAAGAGGAATACCCATCGTTAAACCGGTTCGAGCCCTTCTCTGTGTCGGGTCCAATTTAGGGAATCGCGAGGACAACATCGCCCGCGGCCTGTCTGAGCTTGCGCTACATCCCGGGATTCGGATCATCGCGCGGTCCTCGCTCTTTTTGACGCTGCCTGAAGGACCGCCGCAGCCCTGCTATTTCAACTGCGCGGTGCTGGTAGAGACAGAAATGACCCCCGATGAGTTGTTGCGCACATGCAGGGAGACAGAGGACGCACTCGGGCGGGTTCGCAAGGATAAATGGGGGGCTCGTACGCTGGACGTGGATATTATTCTGTATGGCGAACAGGTTGTATCTCAGGAAAACCTGGAGATACCGCATCCCCGGTTTCGCGACCGGTTGTTTGTACTTTTGCCTGCGTCACAAATCGCGCCCGATATGATTGACCCGGTAACCGAAAAGAGTGTGCTATGCCTGATGAAAGAACTCATGCGGCAGAAACCGACAGCCTGAAGACCAAACTGGCCTCGCGCTTTGGCGTGATAGCGTTCGAGGGCCCCATTGGCGTGGGCAAGACCACCCTTGCTAAACGGGCGGCCGATATCCTCAATATCCGCGCGGTATTGGATGGGTCGCTGCCCAATCCGCTGCTGGCGAGCTTCTACTCGGACCGGAACCGCTACGCGTTCAGCGCGCAGGTTCAGTTCCTGTTGAATCGCCGGTCGCTGTGGTCGGAGATAGGTAAGGCAAAGAACGGCGGTCCGGTGCTGGTTGATTTCATTCCCCAGCGCGACGCCATATTCTCCTCCATCCTGTTCGAGGGCGCCGAACGGGCTCTGTTCGAATCCGTGTACAACGCCATGTATCCGCCGGTCCATACCGTGAAGCCGGATGCCGTGGTGTACCTGACTGCGGACACGGGAATCCTGATGAGCCGGATCGGCAAGCGGGCTCTCGATTTCGAGGGTCGCATTACCCGCAAGTACCTGCAGGATATTTCGGACGCATTCCACAAGTACTTCATGACTCCCCTGGGTATTCCGGTCCTCGTGGTCAATACGAACGACATCAACATCGTCGAGGAGGAAGACTCAGTGCGCGATATCGTCCGGCAGCTTCTTGATATCGGCAAGGAAGTCCAGTACTACATCCCGCCCACCAGACAAGGAGAGCGCTGATGCCTGACATCATCTCCGAGCCCCTCCGGATGACCGAGGTCTGCCGGGAACTGCGGCTGAGAGGTAACAAGATCGGATTCGTCCCCACAATGGGCGCGCTGCACGAGGGCCACCTGTCGCTGATGCGCCATTGTGCTGCCTCGAACGACGTCACGATCGTCTCGATATTCGTCAATCCCACTCAGTTCGCTCCGGGCGAGGACTACGAAAGATACCCCCGCACGATGGAAAGCGATGCCGAATTGTGCGACGCGGCCGGCGTGGATTTCATCTTTGCCCCCGAGCCGGAGGATATGTACCCCCGTTCCATGGTCTGCTGGGTGGATGTTGGCGGCGATATCGCCAGTACGATGTGCGCGATGTCCCGGCCCGGCCATTTCAGGGGCGTGGCGACGGTTGTAAGCAAGCTGTTCAACATTGTGCAACCTGACAATGCGTACTTTGGCCAGAAAGACTACCAGCAGTGTCTTGTCGTCCGCCGATTGGTGGAGGATCTGAACTTCCCCGTCGATATCCACATACTGCCCACGGTTCGGGAGTCCGACGGCATGGCGATGTCCAGCCGGAACGCCTACCTTGACCCCGCGACCCGCCGTCGCGCGCTTTCCATCCACCGCTCCCTGGCGATGGCCCGGTTGCTGGTGATGAAGGGCGAACGCGACCCCAACGTCCTGCTGAAGCTCATAGGCGAGGAGATCGAGAAAGCTGGCGGTGAGATTGACTACGTGCAGGTCGTCAGCCCCGAAAGCCTCGAGGATTATCGGGTCATCACCGGGCCGGTGCTTCTGGCAGTAGCTGCATTCTTCAAGGGGATAAGGCTTATCGACAACGAACTGATAGTGGAGATCACGTAGTAACGTGGAACCCGTCAACGCTTCGATACGAGCTCGCGTAATCTTCGTGATCGTGCTGATCGCGCTGGCCGCGGTGGCCTTTGTCGCGGCGGTTCTGTTGCCCGCGCGGGTGACCGTGGTGCAGCTTGTTCCAAAGCCCGATCGCAACGGACAGAGATTTGCCGATATTGCAGGAAACAGGTACGGGCGCGCCGGTACTTCGTCATTCAACTACGCTACTCCCGCGTCCGGGGTGCTGGAATACGAGCGCAAAGCTCCCACATTTACGGGCAAGCTGACGGCTCGCGGCTACAAGCCCAACTTCGCCTACCAGATGAAGCTCGTCGCCACCGCTGCGGATCAGGTTGCCTTCGAGGCCCTTGGCTACGCGGGACGGTGGATGTTGCCCGGCGAAGGCACGAACTTCACCGACGATGACTTTAAGAACCTCAAGGATCGCACACGCGCTGAATCGTACATCTTCTTCGACTGGTTCGTGACCGATGCCGACGGAAACGCCGATAAGGAATTCCGACTCGATTCATCGCTGCATGTGCTGATGAGCAAGACACTGGAAAACGCTGAGGCCCCGGAGAACACAAAGGTGCATACGTTCAACGTGAACCGCTTCCCGCGAGCGTTCTACGACGAAGACAAGCCCGTCAAACCGGTGGAAATATGGGCAATGAGCGAGTCATACTGGACGCGGTCCCGTCCCGAGCCCGGCGGCACCAAGCTGCCCGCTGGGAAGTATCGCTGTGTGTTCCGCCTGACGGAGGAGTGCTTCCACAGTGCAGCAGGCGGGGGCGCCTGGGCGACCGCCGTGGACGTGCCGGTGGAATTTGAGGTGCTCGGAGCACCCCCCGCTAAGTAAATACGCATCGACTTTGTTCCGCTGGCTTCGCACGCTGTCGTTTTCTCCGCTTTTCAGTACTCATCATTCTGCGGTCTCCTGATACCCTCTTTCCGCCATCGTCGGCTTCGCGTCTGCCGCCGCTGTATGCAGCGGGGGATGACCCTGTGGGTGAGACGGCTGCTTGTTCTTGCCCGCTTCTCGGCTTGTCTTTCCTTGAATCGGTTCTCCCTGCATTTACTATCTTGTCCGACCATCTTCCTGGAGTAGAATGGACATGAGGGAATAGAAATGACTCACAAACGCTTTTCCGTGCTGCTGGTCGCTTTGCTTGTGTTGTCCGCTGCGCAGTGGGGATGCTGCCCAGCACCGCCGGATCCCTCAACGTACCCGGAAACGATAGTAGGTATCGCGGCGGCGGGGGATGCCCTGATTGCCTCGACATCCAAGGGTGCAATCCTCGGCCTTGACCGCAAGGATCTGACCGTGCTCTGGCGAACTGAACTCCCTTCAAGAGACTTCACGATCCTGGAGGGGTCGACCGATGCTGTATTCGCATTTCAGCAGTCGGGCGAGGTTACGCGGGTTCTCAAGGACGGCCAAGTGGCGTGGACCATAAAGCCGTCTGCTGGGATAGGCGAGCTATTCGCGATAGGCAAAACAGTGTTGTTCTGCAAGGAGGAGATCCTCACGGCTTTTGATCCCGAGACCGGCGCGCCGCTGTGGGAATCCCGCATCCCGGGCCTTTCCTCTTATTCGATTCTTGGACTCCTTTTCTTCGACGAGTTCATCGCGTTCGGCGAGTTCATTGCGATCGCCCATAGGGATGGGGTGACCTGTGTGCGGTTATCCGACGGCCAACCCTTGTGGAGCGCACCCTGCAAGAAAATCACATCCATGGCGTACGACCCTGAGGCAGATGCCTTGGTCGTGGCGATTGGCAAGACGATCCAGTGGCTCGATGCAAAAACGGGCTCGGTCGTCAGGCAGTTGAAGCTTCGCAGCAAAATCAGTGCCCTCGCAGTTCTTCCGTCCTCCCTGCTCACGGTCACTGACGGAAGAGATTTTGCCCTGCTCGACAAGACCACTGGTTTCCTGCAGAAGGACTTGGCCATCAGGAACCGAGGACATTTTCGCATGCTGGTCGAGGCAGGAACCGATCCTGAAGACCTGAGGAGGCCCGATTTGTGGGTTTACCGCTGGCCCGGAAATGGTATCGGAGTAATGGACATCAACCGCAGGAAGGATTACGGACCCGAGGGATTGCCGTATTCCTTAGAGTGTGTAGTCCTACTGGACAATGAAGTCTTCTTCCTCGAGTTCATCCAACAAACCATCGTCCGTGCGGATTTGGCGACGCTGGAGGCAACGATGGTAAGAGATCCGCTGCACCCCGAGAATGAGATTCTCCTGGAAGACTTTATGTATTGGTGATTTCTGCGGACTACCGCAGAGCGAAGGATTTTCCACGACGCCTCGTCGGCGAGGTCGGGAAGAACGAGCCAAGTACACGAACGGGAGATCTGCCAGGCAAGAAGGCGGAGGACTCGAAACTCACGCAAGTGGAATGAAGGCCAAGAGGGTGTCACGCGAAGGGAACCCGTGCATCCGGCGACTGCTTCCATGTTAAAGGCTGCCTTTAATATGGCCCTGCCGGGGCGTCCTTATTAAAGGAAAACGCCGAAATCTTTAATAACGCGGGAGGGCGGATCCGGGCAGGTTTGCTGGCGAAATGGTCTCCGACGTTGACAAATGGCCGGTTACAGGGATAATATTGGGCGCAGCAGCACTTTCGGCTGCCAACTCCTGTTCACGGAGTTGGGCTCAATCAAGAGAGGCGAGCATGGACATCCCGCATAACAGACCGTTGTCCTCGTTCAGAGCGGGACGTTATATTCAGCAGACAGGCGGATATCGGGCCTTCATTCCGGCCCCGCTTCCTCCTGATCCAGCCGTACACATTTCCGGGAACCTGTTGATGCTCCTTTCCGAGGCAAATCGTGCTCTTGGCTGGCTTGATGGCACGATACTGACATTGCCCAATCCGGACCTCTTTGTGCTGATGTATGTAAAAAAGGAAGCCGTTCTTTCGAGCCAGATAGAAGGTACTCAAAGCTCCTTGCAGGATGTACTGACGGCCGAAGCAAAGGTCCTCTCTCCTAACCGCCCTAAGGATGTTGAAGAGGTCGTGAATTACATCGGTGCGATGAACTATGGCTTGCAGCGGCTTTCCGAATTGCCTGTTTCCGTTCGCCTGATCAAGGAGATACACGCGAGACTGCTGAAGGGGGTGCGTGGCTCGCGCCTTGCTCCGGGAGAACTGCGCACCAGTCAGAACTGGATCGGACCGGGAGGATGTCTTCTCAATGAGGCGACCTTTGTTCCTCCTCCTCCTTACGAGGTGCCCAAAGCAATGTCTGATCTTGAGGCGTTCCTACACGCTGATGCCCCTGTTCCGCTCCTCGTAAAGGTAGGGTTGGCGCACGCCCAGTTCGAGACGATCCACCCATTCCTCGACGGAAATGGACGAATAGGGCGTCTATTGATCACGTTCCTGCTGTGCGAAGAAGCAGCCCTGCAGAAACCGGTTCTCTATCTTTCGCACTTCTTCAAGCGTCATCGGCAGGAATACTATCAGCACTTGCAGTCGGTGCGTGACAGCGGGACTTGGGAGGAGTGGCTCACCTTTTTCCTGAATGGGGTCGTCGAGGTGAGTTACCAGGCTGCGGAAACCGCTCGGAAGATCCTCACTCTTCGAGAGGAGCATCGCCGGTTGATCACTGAGAGTTTCGGCCGTGCTGCAGGAAACGGACACCGGGTGCTCGAACTTCTCTACGAGCAGCCGGTTGTCTCGGTAGCGGTCATCCGCAAGAGGATTGGCACGACCTATCCTGCTGCGAGTTCCCTGGTTGGCAGAATGGTCGGCGCCGGAATTCTGCATGAAATCACCGGACGGTCGCGCAACCGCGTTTATCGGTACGACAGCTACGTTGACCTGTTCAGCGGTGACGACCGGTAGTGACCAATAGTGCTTCCATGTCAAAGGCTGCCTTTAATATGGCCCGGCCGGGGCGTCCTTATTAAAGGAAAACGCCGGAATCTTTA
>JBAZOJ010000201.1:0-6852 GCA_041648755.1 Candidatus Brocadiia bacterium | reverse complement strand
TTCAACCGGTGATGCTGGTGGTTCTCGCTGCAGTAGTCTTCTTAATGGTAGAGAACATGTTTACCTCAGTGCTCCAAGCCAAAGGCCGAGCGACAACGGTTGCGGCTGTGTACTTGGCAAAGTGCCTGTTGCTCGTCGCACTGGCGTTCCTGTTTCGCGACAAAGGGGCTTTGGGCTTGAGCTTCGCCTTTCTTGCTTCGATGGCACTTTCCGCGGTTCTGTTGTCAGCTATCGCATTTCTGGAAAAGCCCGGTTCCTGGCCAATCGGTCAAGCCGAGCTTTAGGAGGCAGAGATATGCAAATCGACTCCACGTCCTGCGTGCCATCTGCGGGGGACACATCGTGCCCGCAATCCCGTCACAGGGCTTCGGGAACCGAAACGAAACATAAGATGGATCGTCTCTGTGCAGGCTGCGGGATATGTGCAGGCATTTGCCCGTCAGGTCATATTCGCATGGCCTTTTCGGACGCACAGGGATTCTTCCTTCCAACTGCGTCCTGTTCCGACTGCCCTTCAAGATGCAGGATTGCTGAAAAGGTATGCCCGTTCGGGCGAGAGAATCCGACCAGCGCTCAAGTGCCGCAGGAAGTGTTCTCTCAGACCCCGGGGATCGCGTTTGACCCCGTGGCTGGATACTATGTCGAATCGTACGTTGGCCGCTCAGACAAGCACTGCGTGAAGAGCGCGTCAGGCGGCCTGGCAACATGGCTGCTTGTGGACTTGCTGACCAAGGGCGACATTGACGGAGTTGTGTGTGTCGGAAACGACCCGCTCTCTCCGACTCGCTTCAGCTACCGGATCTGCAAGACTGTCGAAGAGGTCCGCGCCTGTTCCGGCAGTTGTTACCAGCCTGTGGAAATCAGCGACTGCATCAGAGCTATGCTCAGTGCCGAGGGCCGCTATGCAGTTGTCGCCCTCCCCTGCATTGCCAGGGGGCTTCGGCATTCGATGAAGGCGATGCCCGGGCTCGCAAATCAGATCAAGTATATCCTTGGTCTCACGTGCGGCGGACTGTCATCAAGACATGCAGTCGAGTCAGTCATCAACAAATTGTGCCCAACATACTATCCTGAGAACATCGTTTTCCGGCATAAGACCGCATCCAGCGACCCAAGGGTCTTCAGGTATGCCATGCGATTCGACAAGACCGGGACTGCGGCTTGTTCATCACGCCAGAAACCCGACGATTTGCCCGTGAGTGACCTATACGAGCCCGAGATCCTTCTCTGGTCTGCCGGATTGGCGAATGCCATTCACGGGGGCGCCTTCATGTTGGATGCGTGCACTTGTTGTGACGACGTTTTTGCGGAATGCGCGGACGCGACCTTCATGGATGCCTGGTTGGAGGAGTACATGCATGTTCCGGGTGGGACGTCTCTTGCTCTTGTTCGCACTTCGGCACTCGTTGACCACATCAACGCAGCAGTTGCATCAGGCCAGCTTTCGGTAACGCTCATAGACATCTCACGGGTTCTTGAGTCCCAGTCCGGTGTGATCGCAAAGAAGCGAGGTCGCGCCCCTTACAATGCGGCAGCTTTCCGAAGACAGGGGATCCGTGTGCCGCCAGTCAGAGGCGTGAAATACTCGGTGAAGTCAGCCTTCAGATACTGGATGGAAAGAAAGTACCGCACAGCAGTACGAAGGGCACTTACACTGCATCCCAGCGAACCGCAGAGAGCAGCCAAAGCCGGATTGCCCTGGCGAGTTCCTCTGTTTCTGTTCAGGTTACGCGAGGCATGGCCGGTTCTTTGGCCAAAGATCGCCTTTCGGCTGAAGGGGACACTATGAGAATCGGCATCCTTACATGCCATTACGTCATCAACTACGGTGCGGCAGTCCAAGCGGCTGCCCTCCGCTCGGTTCTGCAGTCCATGGGCCACGAAGTGACCTTCATTGACTACCGCCCGCGACGCAACAGGCTGATCGATTTCGTTTTCAACTCGGGATTCTCCAAGCGACGCGTCTTCGATCGTTTCCTTGAGCACGCATACGGGACGAGAAGATACTCCACTTACGAAAGCCTGCATAGGGACCCTCCGGATTACGACTGCTATGTTGCCGGAAGCGACCAGATCTGGGGAATGTCGGGCAACAGTGCAACCGAGTTTCCATACTTCCTGGACTTTGCTACCAGAGAGGACGCACTGAAGATAGCGTATGCACCAAGCTTCGGCAACATGATGCTCCCCATTCAAGCTCGAAGCCACGTTCGTGACCTGCTCAACCGGTTCACAGCCATCTCGGTCAGGGAGACTGATGCTGCGTGGCAAGTACAACAATTGACGGGCAAGACGCCCCCGATCGTACTTGACCCGAGCCTGCTGCACCCCGACCTGAACATCTTAGCAGTGCCGGTCAAGAACAAGCCATCTGCCTACATCGCATGCTATGACCTGAGAGGGACCCCTGCGCTAAAGATTCTCAGGGAGCGGCTTACAACTGCGCTGGGGATCCCCGCCATCGTTCTCGGGCCGGTGGAGACCAAGATCTTCGGAACCTTGGGTCCCGGACAGTGGCTGGATATCATCCGCTCCGCTTCCCTGGTAATCACAGATTCCTTCCACGGAGTTGCCTGCTCGATATCATTTGGGCGTCCTTTCTTCGCAACAGGCGTCTTCAGCAAGGTGGAACGAGTCAATGAACTACTGACTTCCCTTGATCTCACGAACAGAGTGGTTTACGACTTTAGAGGCTGCCCGCTCGACAAGGAGATCCTCTTCGGCATAGAGTATCCGTCCGTTGCCTGCAAGCTCCTTGCGAGGAGAAAGCAATCACATGAGTGGCTTCTCAGTGCACTTCAAGGCTGTCCAGAGCAGACTGTCGTGTGTTCGAGCGAGAAGAGCAAGCAGGCTGCTTCGCGAAGCATCGCTCTTTGCGGCGAAGTCTAGGGGGGAATGGACGATGAGATCAATGACCACCGTTCTTCTTTTCTGTTCTCAAGCAGTCGTCCAGTTGAGGAGTTGGAATGAGCGTTAGCACCGGCGATGATCTTCCCATCTCAAAGCAGCAATGCGCAAGCGGTGCTGTGCGCAACGGGATCAGCTTGGACAGGGTCACCGAGGAGATTTTTCGCCCGTACATTTCAGCGCGAGTACGGCTATTTGTCGCCTTTTCTCTGGGGGCAGCGCTATTCTTCCAACTGGCTCTCTGCAAGGAATTTCTGTCGTATCCTGTCATCTACGGCAGTCTTGCCTTCTTCTCTTTCTCCTTGCTGCTCATCTGTCCCTGGCGCTATCTTCCCCGCGTTCTTCTCCTGGTCTGTCTGGCTTTTCTGGTTCCACAGTTCGTGTCCTCGATCGCTTCCTTCTCGCCTGCCTACTCGCTGCTCGGCTTCTCCCAGCTCTCTCTTCTGGTCTTTCCTTTCCTAGTCTGTGTGCCGATGATTCTGGGGCCAGAGCGCCTCTTGACTGTCCTCAAAGCAATTGTCCTTTGCTCGCATGCTATCGTGCTGATCTGCATCATCTTCTACCCCATTTCACTTGCAGAGCGTTATGCTGGCCCATTCAATTCCGTGGCGATCATGTGCCATTACTCAATCGCGACTTTCGCCATTCTCGCGGCAGTCCTAGTAACCAGATTCTCACTTTCCACATTGCTGCTCTTGGGCATATCAGTCTGCTTGGCCATCCTCTCAGGCTATAGAACAGCCTTGCTGGTACAGGCAATTGGCTTGGCCCTGCTGCTGTTACTCTATTCTGCCAGTACCTCACGCCGATTCGTTTCCATTATGCCCGTTCTCGCGGTTCTCTTCGTTTGCACGCCCCTCATCCTTGGGTACTTCACTGATCTCACTTTCAATCCCAACTCCCTCCTTCCGTCACGCCCTGACTCAAACAGCGGATACTACGGACGCCTCGACCTCTGGCAAATACATCTGGATAGCTCAGAAGCCAACAGCGCGTTTGGCAGGGGTCCTGCCTACAAATGGCTCAACGCAGACGGAACCGTCTCCCTGGATCAGGAACTATCCACAAAGGACCCACATAATCTTCTGCTCCTGCTCCTTTGCCAGACGGGTTACTTCGGCATCGTGGTCTACATCGGCATGCTCGGAATTCTGGCATTTCTTCTCTTACTGGCATTCATTCGAGGACCTGCTCTGGCTCGCGCGTACTGTACAGCCATTCTCATTTTCGCTGCTTCCTGGGCATCCGGAGGCAGCATGACTACTTTGGGTAATGCCACAGATCGCATCTATTGGGCTCTGCTGGGTGGCTTCATTCTGGTTATCACTGCCCGACACCGTGCCACCAATGAAACGCATCCTTCGCACAGCGACTCACTGTAGGAGTCGTTAATTCCGAGTCACCGCCCTGTGCTCTCGCCTGGACGGAAAGCTCCAGACCACCAAATCAGCCGACCTTGGGCTGAAGAGCATTCGGGAGTATCGATAATGAGAACCTGTCTCGCCTACACTACACTTGAAAGAGGATGACGATGGCTTTCGCACTCCGCAGGTTTGATCAGAAGGACAGGCGTTCGTCTCCCTGGTCATTGGGGATTCGGCTGAAAGTGTGGCTTTGGTTCTGGGCTTACCTGTTGCTGTTCAGGCCCACACCAAAGTATCTTCGCGACTGGCGGATCCTCATCCTGCGACTGTTCGGGGCTAAAATCTCAGGACGGCCCTACGTAGCACCTTCCGCGCGGATCAAGATGCCCTGGAACCTGACGATGGATCATCGAGCCTGTCTTGCTCCGGAGAGTGAGGTCTACAATCTTTCAATGGTCATTCTGAGAAGCAAGTGCGTTGTGAGCCAGCAAGCCTACCTGTGCTGCGGCACCCACGATCTGGACGACCCCCGGCGTCCGCTGGTGACAGGCGATATCGAGATAGGAGAAGACTCATTCCTGGGCGCACGAGTGTTCGTACTGCCGGGAGTAAGCATTGGCCGCGAGTGCGTAATCGGAGCATGCTCGGTGGTCACCAAGGACATACCGGACGGCGAGGTTTGGGCTGGAAATCCCGCGAAGTTCATCAAGAGAAGGGAACTCCGTGATATCGGTGCTGATCCTGACAAAAAATGAGGAGGCCAATCTGCCGCGCCTGCTGGCCGCATGTACGTTCTCGGACGACATTGTGGTGGTGGATTCCGGCAGCACCGACGCAACTCTTCAGATTGCGCATGACCATGGGGCTCGCGTTTTCTTCAGAGAGTGGGACAACGAGCGAGCGCAGCGGGAATACGCGTTGAAGGAGCCCAAGTTCAAGTATCCGTGGGTGTACAACCCTGACGCCGACGAAGTACCCGAGCCTGACCTGATCCGCGAGATGCTTTCCGTCGCCGCAAATCCCGGCGTTCAGGAGAACGGATTCCGTGTGCGCTTCAAGAACATGTTCATGGGCAAGTGGATCAAGCATAGTTCCATCTATCCCACCTGGGTTCTACGCCTTGTCAGACCGGACAAGGTCAGCATGGATCGCGATATCAACCTGATCTTTTCTGTTGACGGCAAGGAAGGCACTCTTGCCGGGCACTTCCTGCACTACTCCTTCAACAAAGGTCTTGAGGACTGGCTCGCAAAACACAACCGGTATTCCACCTTCGAGGCAGTCGAGAACATCAAGCATCTCACCACAGGACATCTTGACATTGCGGGCCTCCTCTCGGCCTTCAACCCCGTCAGGAGGCGCAAGGCCTTGAAGGAACTATCGTTCCGCCTCCCTTGCCGCCCGGCCCTCAGATTCCTTTACATGTACTGCTTCAGGTTGGGCTTTCTCGACGGGGCTGCAGGATACCACTACTGCAGGCTGCTGGCCTATTACGAGTACATGATCGTGCTGAAGATGCGCGAAATCAGGCTGAAGAACCTTGGCAATTCTCTGTAGGATATTTGCAGGTAGCTGCGATGAGAGGTGACCAATGACGATAGCAGGCCGAATCAGAGAGAAACGACTCAGACCGGAGATAGAGTGTGTCGAGGAATTCTACGCACAGAAGTTCTCTGAAAGCGAGATTGAGCAGTGGCAGTTGGAACGGGTCAACGCGCTGTGGGCCAGGTACATCCGTGAGATCCCCTATTACTCTGATCTGACGAGTGCGCGAAAAGCGCCAGAACGATTCCGCTCGCTGGAGGAATTTGCCACAACGGTTCCTGTTCCGAGCCGTTCTCTTGTGCAGGATGACTGGCAGCGAATGCATTTCACCGACAAGCCTCACGACAGCCTGTCTGTAACGGGAGGCTCCACGGGGAAGCCGGTCCGGATTCCATCGCGGCATGAGGATCTCCGGCACACGGAGCCCAATCGATGGTGGGCACGAGGATGGTACGGCATACTGCCGTCCGACAAGCTCCTGCTGTTCTGGGGCCACACCCATCTGTACGGAACAGGATTGCGCGGAGTCTTCAAAGCACAGCGCCGAAAACTGAAAGACTGGCTACTGGGCTACAGCCGGGAATCGGCATTTTGCATGACAATCGAAAAGGCAAGAGAGGCGCTGCAGGCGATCGAGTCTGTCAGACCGGACTACATCATCGGATATACGACAATCATCGAGATGATCATGCGCGCCAATTCCTCGGAGGATCACAAACCTATACACCATGCAAAGGCCGTGATTGCGACAACAGAGCCCCTTTCGTTCGAGGGCGTGAAACCCGAACTCGAAGCCTTCTACGGTTGTCCCTTCGCGATGGAGTATGGGAGTTCGGAATGCGATCTGATTGGACACACTCATCCGAGCGGGGGTTACCGGACATTCTGGGGTACATATCTGCTGGAGCGTGGAGAAGAAGCAGAAGGGGGAGCGTGCAAAGCATATGTTACGAGCCTCTACCCCCGCCATTTCCCGCTGGTTCGATACGACCTCAGTGACGAGATTACCAACGCCAAGCCCGCAGGTCTGTCGATT
>JBAZOJ010000200.1:0-6880 GCA_041648755.1 Candidatus Brocadiia bacterium | reverse complement strand
GAGGTAGAGGGGCGGAATCCCCGCCAAGATGGTACAGCCGGGGATGAGTATGCCACCTGCTTGCGGCGGACGCAAAAAAGTGAACCATTCAGAGGGTCGAGCGAATATGTGTTGTCAGAGGAAGTGCGAAATGAAGATTCTCCCGCTCGTTCTTATCGCTGTAATGCTATTCTGCGGATGCAGTTGGTCCGTCAAGCCGGGGCAGTCTTCATCCAATTCGGAGATAGAAATCCTTGTTTCCGCAGTGCCCGCCATCGGCAAGGCAAACGATCCCGATAGCGACGGGTACGCCTCAATTGGCGGAAAGACGCTGACCTGGGAGGAGCTGGAGCAGTATTTTCACTCGCGCGCTGAGAATGCTGCTTGTCCGCCCTACCCCGATGATGGTTTCGAAACCCAGGTTGTAATCCGCACAGGACCGGATACACCCATGTGGATGGTGTATCTCACCTCGCTCGTTGCCTATGACAGTGCTTTCCGCAACACTTTCTTCGGCCTGACAGGCGAGAAACAGCGATTTCGTGCGATCTTCCCGATATATCGAGGAATGCCCGAGTCTCCCACCGAAGAACCTTCTGACTTCACGGACGACTCCCCGTCAGATGGCTCCGGGTATGAGCTATTGAACACTAAGATCTTTGTCTCCGTATTTTGCATGATGTCTGAGGGGAAGCCTCTGTGGAGAATCGATGACCAGCCGGTGTATGCTGCCGGCGATATCGCGGGAAGGCTGAAGGGGATTGTCGCAGCCACGAAAAAGGGGGAGGCTATCGTGGTGAGCTTGGGCAGCCAGTACGACGCACCGTTCCGTCTGCTGTTCGCAGTCCTTGAGGCAACCTCCGAGGCAGGAATTGCAATCGTTGTGATTGAGCCTGTGCGCATCCCTCTGTCTTTCTTCCGGTAGATGTACCATAGCACTGGAAGCGAGAAAGAAGGGACGAGATGAGACCCGTCACGCTCGTTCTTATCGCTGTAATGCTATTCTGCGGATGCAGTTGGTCCGTCAAGCCGGGGCAGCCTTCACCCAATTCGGAGATAGAAATCCTTGTTTCCGCAGTGCCCGCCATCGGCAAGGCAAACGATCCCGATAGCGACGGGTACGTTTCCATTGGGGGCAAATCTCTCACATGGGCAGAACTCGATGCGTACTTGCAGGCTCGCGCGGTTGACACTTCTCGACTATCTGGCACGGATGGAAAGCTCTCTACTCCGATTGTGATTCGATCGGCACCGGAAACTCGAGTGGTCTTGCTGCAGTTCGCGACATGCCTCTGCGCAGCAGATGGATTCCTGCAAGTGTTTTGGGGCAAGATCGGTGAGAAAGCCCGATTCAGCGTCGGCCTACATAGGTTGCTGGAGAGCCGCTGGATGTATGACATGGATGTATTTGTCATCATGATAATGTGCATATCGGAAGAGGAGAGTCTCGTCTGGTCAGTCGACAACCAGCAGGTGACATCCGCCGCACAGATCCGCGACAGAATAGAGCACGTGAAATCCGAAACCATCGACGCGACGAAGTTCATGGTGGTCGTCGACAGCTACCCGGATGTTCCGTTTCTCTGCGTCTTTGAGGCTTTTGAAGCTGCAGCAGCGACGGGGATTACAGATGTAGTAGGTTACCCCCCGCGAGTGCCCCTTAAAGGCTTCCCCAAAGCGGTGCGCGAAGCCTTGAAAAGAGCTGGAATGCTCTAAGCAATCACACCGGACGCTCTACCCGCCCGCCTCTGCCTTCTTCCTGCGCGCGAACATTGTATGCGCAATGATCAGGCCGACGCCCACGGCGATGATCATCAGCCCCCGCGAGAGCGCGGAGAATGACGTGTCGAAACCGCGGAAGAGCACCAGAAACGCAAATGCTATCAGACCGTTGTTCAACTGATCCCGATCGCCTTCCGCGAATCCTTTCCAGATTCTGCTGACCCCGACAATCGCCAGCACGACGCTTGCGGTGATGGCCAGAACCATCTTCGAATCCTCAGCCGACAGATACCTGGGAACGGCGACGGCATAGCAGAACTGCAAGAACAAGTGGAGCAACGGAAGAGAGCATAAAAGCACTTCGTGGCGATTGCTTGTTTTGCTCAGTCGGAACAGGATCAGCAACCACCCGGCAATCAAGAAAGCGAACACCAGTGCTGATTGCCAGAACAGTGGCTCCCGCAGCAGCATCGTGTCGAAGCTGACAAACAGCGACATGGGTCCGCTTCCAAATATTGAGTTCTCCCACACGTTGGCGATCGAGCCGAATGCGAGAAGGGCGACAATGGACAGGAACCCGACCCATCGAACCCCCCGGAATGCATGAGGTCCCTGTTGTTTCTGTAGCAGGAGGCCCGCGCCATAAACAAGTGCGGCTGCCAGGACGCAGAAAAGAACGAAGTGCGCACTCCCGAGGCCGGCCATATAGAGGAACACTCCGAAATCAAACGCGCAGGCCAGGAGGAACGTGACTATTACCTGATCCCTGTGACCGCCCGCAAGCCCCGATGCAAATGTCTGGTATAGCGCAAAAGGCAGGGCCAGCAAGTGTACCAAAAGGATATAGTTCCGGGCGGGCCCCACATCGCTGTTCCCTATTATGAGAGTCATTATGCAGAGAAATGGCACAAAGCAGAACCAAACCGCTTTTGATCGGGTTGCGTACAAGACGGAAAGGCTGAGGAACGCCATAATCAGCACCTTAGACGTTCCGGACAGTGAGACCTCCGCGTTGTGACAGAAGAGCCCAAACGACGCACACATGCCAACTGCGAGCGCCCACGCCCCTGCCTCGCCCCAGAGCCGTTCGCCTCGCTGTGCAACTCGTGCGAACACTACCGTGGCGATTCCCGCCAAGACAGGCAGGAACGACACCGCGATGCGCGTCTCCCTGGAAAACCTGTCCCAGAACCACCATAGGAGAATGGCTACTCCGAAGATGACGACCGCGCCGCCAAGCATTTGCAGTGCCTGGAGACTTGTATGGACGGCTGCTTTGTCAGTCGAACCCAGGTAGTACTCCCGAAGGGAGCGGGCGGCGTCTTCCGAAATCACGCCTCGCTTGACCAGCTCCGGCAGGTCTTCGACGATCTGTCGGCCACGATCCTTGTTCGGCCGCTCCTTGGCGCTGTCAGACTGTCCGTTCATCTCAGCCCCCTTTGGTGCAAGGCCCTGATAAGACAGGGCACCCGAAAATGTTATTCTATCTGGGCGTGCTGTTGTCCGCCGTCGGGCTCGGAGTCGGGCTCGGGGTGGGTGTATTCAACCAGCCGGTTGGCGGGGGATTGGCAGCGAATTCCTGGATGCGTTTCCCATCAACGAACAGGTCGGCGAGGATTGCCGCGCCGCGGTACACTCGCACGGTCACCCAGCAGTGGCCCGCAACCCGGCTCGCTTCACGGTAGATGCGCTCGGCTTCGGGGGCGAGATGTTCGTTCAGGTACAGCACGTTGTTGGGCATTTCGAAGGTGTGCGTTTCATATACCGATGGGAAATCACCCTCCGACTCAACGTAGTCATCGTCAGAAGGAGGTTTGTACGAGACTGATTTGAGCACCGCGAAGCCTTCGGCATCCTCTTCGAACTTCGCATAGGCCTTATCTCCTTGGCGGAAGCCGGGGCCGTACTTCAGTGTCAGATCCTTCTGCACGAAGTTCAGAGTGATGTAGCGACCGCGAAAAGCATCGTACGGGTCACGGGGCATAACCCGGAACTTGTACAGCTTTCCCTTGGCAAGTGCTGTCTCATGCCGGTAGATAATGGATGTGGGGGCGGCGAGTTGCGCAACGCAAACAACCGCGAACAGAACAAGCACTACGCTTTTCATTTCTGCGCCTCCTCTCTTCTCATCTTCCGGACAAGGAGCGCGTTAACCCCGAAGAACGCGGCGCCCACGACTATGAAGCCAATGCCGCGCACAACAAAGTCAAGGTCGGTATCGAAAAACCGACAGATGATGAGCAGAGCCACGAGCCCCATTCCTTTATTGACGGCAAGAAGGCTCTTCCCGGTGATCCCTTGGCGAATATAGTCCACTCCTGCGGCTAACATGAGGATGTTCGCTACGATAGCGGGTAAGGTCTCGTTGGTGGCAAGCCCCAGCCCGGCGCAGGCGATATACACCAGGGGCAAAGCGCCAAGAATGATCCGGGCAGGCTTCAACTGTCGCAGTATGACGACGAACGACAGACACCAGGCGATTGCGAGCCCGATGCCTATCACGAGCACCTGCCAGTTGACATTGGAGCTGAAGAACCGGGGGGCTCTGAAGAGATCGCGTGAGGAGTCATCCCAGATCCCGTATGTGAAAGTAAATACTGTCAGCATGATAACAAGCGCAAACCCTGAGACATTTGCCAGGAACCGCGACAGAATGGAATTGGACTTCGGGTATGCGTACGAGGCGAGACAGTACAATGCCGCTGTCCACAGCAGATAGAAGAAGAAAATCTGGCTTTCGGTGAATCTTCCGGCATTAAGAAAGAAGCCAAGGCCCAAGGTCACAGCGAGAACACCACCTGCCACAGCAAGGAACGACGCCACCGGGCGAGCACGCTGCATGGCGAGCCATGCGACAAACGGCGCGGCCGCTATGTGCAAGGGAATATAGTAAAGAGCGTATGATGGCCATCCAGCCTCCAACCACCACGAATTGGCATCACTGGCGCAGATCGTCCAAGCCACGATGATGGCCATGTAACCAAGCAAGCCAATGGCGGATCTCAGAAGGTAGAAGACCGGCAATGAAAGCAGCGCCCAGACGATCAGGAACTTCTCGATGTCGCTCATGATGCTGTACGTCTGGGAGACAAGCGCGATGGAAGAGCCAATTGTGAGGATAAGGAACGCTGCCGAACCCTCGCGCCAGGCAATACTGTCGTTCTTCTTCCAAAGGGTGTAACCCGCGATGGCTTGCGCGGCCAGAAGCGGAAGCAGCGAGAGAACCGCCCTGGCTGGACGGCTGAGGTTCTCCCAGTTGCTGGCGAACAGGAGGATAATCCCCAGCCCCACCAGCACTGCGCCCAGCATGGCGAACACTATCACTGTGACTTTGCGGTAATCGGTTGACTGCGGCTCGCCGTAATGCCTGCGCAGAGCGGCGGCCGAGTCCTCGGTAAGGACTCCCTTGGTCACCAGTTCAGGCAACTGGTCGTAAAGCCATCGGACGTATTTCCCCTGCATTGAACCTCCGTTGCAGTGCTCCGCTCGCGTGCGCGGACAGAATCCGGCAAGCAGATATTATAACGGCGTCAAACGGGATTTACAGAGGAATCCTCCGAGCGGGAAGGTCAACGTCCCCGTGCCGCACGCATCTCGGGCACCTTGAGGCATTCACGACAGGAGCCAAAAAGGAACACCTTGTGCGTGGACAATTCGAAGCCATCGGGAACCATTTTCTCAATCGCGGAAATCCGCCCCCGCGCAGGATAGAGCTTCTGGCACTTGGTGCACAAGAAATGCTGAGGGGTACTTCGGCTCGCCTGCTCGTAGTAGGAGCCTGCGACACCGGGAACATCAATAGCAGTCAGGAAGCCGTCGTCGCAGAGTTCCTTGAGATTCCGGTAGACTGTCGCGATGCCAACCTTCGGCGCATATCCACGCGCGTGTTTCAGAATTTCTGCAGGGCTCATTGGACGAACATGCGACAGGAACACGTTCCTGATGGCGTCCCGCTGCCTTGTATTTCTGATTATCACGAACCATCGCCTCCAGGGAAAACCATCGGAAGTTGACGGCCGACTCGGTTCAGTAACGCAAAACGACGGAAAGTGCTCAGAAAAGCGACTCCCTAACGATAATCTTACGTTCAGGAATTTCCGGAGTTTCGTTTTGCGGCAGAATTTCAGGCGAGGTCGCGTTACGGGCGAGCAGGTGCATCGTCGGAGCTGAAGAACTCCGGGTAGTCAACCTGGCAGCGCCGCAGCAGCCGTTCCACGTCATCGCCACGCATCATTGGCACCCATTTCACCGTCGTGAATTTGCGGAACCACATGTATTGACGGCGGGCGAAGTGCCTTGTGTCGAGTTTTATCTGCGCATAGACCTGCTCTATGGCTGATTTCCCCTCGAAAACGTCAAAAAACTCCTTGTAGCCTACCGCTTGGCGCGGGCCCTTTCCCAGGCACGGGAAGCGCTCGAATACGTTCCTGGCCTCCGCGGCGAGCCCCTTCCTTTGCATTCGGTCAACACGGATATCGCAGCGCTCGTAGCAGTGTTCGCGCTCCGGAAGAACGCCAAGTGTCAGGAAGCGATAGCCGGGCCTGCCCTTGCCGAATTGAGTTTGCAGACTCGATATCGTTACACCGGTCTTGCGATACACTTCCAGGGCGCGGACGATACGCCTGACATCGTTCGACTGTATGCGCGTAGCACTCTCCGGGTCAACCGCCGCGAGTTTCGATAGAAGCGATGCCACGCCATCCCGCTCGGCTTCCGCTTTTAGCTCATCGCGCAAGGCCTCGTCCGGCGGCGGCCCTTCGAAGATGCCCTCGGTAATTCCTTTGAAATACAGCGCTGTCCCGCCGGAGAAGACTGGCACCCGACCGCGCGCGGTTATCTCGTCGGCAATTCGCAACGCATCCTCAACGTATTGCGCTACGGAATATGATTCGGAGGGATCCAGGATGTCCATCTGGTGGTGGGGTATTCTCGCGCGCACATCGGGGTACGGCTTCGCCGTGCCGATGTCCATGTACCGGTAGATCTTCATGCTGTCCATCGAGATAATCTCGGCGTTCAGCAGCGGGGCGATCCGCTCGGACAGCGCGGCCTTGCCGGAAGCAGTGGGGCCGATGATGACGCGTATGGTTTTGTCGGGGGTCATTCTCTTTACGTCCTTTTGAACCAGCGCAGCACGGCTGCCTGTGGGATTCGTACAATGGCCGGCCTGCCGTGGGGA
>JBAZOJ010000199.1:0-6927 GCA_041648755.1 Candidatus Brocadiia bacterium | reverse complement strand
GCAACCCGACTGCACCGTTCCGCTTCATCGAGGTATGCCGTCGATACGAATATGGACACTCCCTCTTGAAGCAACGAGTAGAGAATCCTCCAGAAGTCTCTGCGAGAGACCGGATCCACACCGTTGGTTGGCTCGTCGAGAAGCAGGACATCAGGGGTATGCACAAGGGCACACGCAAGACCGAGCTTCTGTTTCATCCCGCCTGACAGCCTTCCTGCCAACCGCTTTCTGAAGGGCGCGAGATTGCTGAATGCCAGCAGCCTGTCGATTTTCTGTCCCCTGCTCTTCTTCGGCACACCGTAGAGATCGGCGTAGAAGTCAATGTTCTCCATCACTGTCAGATCAGTATACAGACCGAATCGCTGGCTCATGTACCCGATATGTTCCTTGACCATTTCCGGCGCGCGAACAGTTGAAAAACCCATCACTTCAGCCGAGCCTGCGTCCGGGTCAAGGATGGAGGCCAGAATGCGCATAGTGGTAGTTTTGCCGGAACCATCGGGCCCGACAAGGCCGAAAATCTCACCCTTTTCGACTGCGAAGCTGACTCCGTTGAGAGCCTTCACGAGCCCAAAGGACTTTGCCAGTCCGTCAGCGGATAATACCGGCATCGTCTCCCCCGGTCGTCGGACCCACCCGGATCTCGACGTCAACCGGCATCCCGGCTTTGAGTTCGCCCGATGGGTTAGGAACCTCGATCTTGATTCTGTAGACCAATTTCACCCGCTCTTTCGTGGTCTGCACGCTCTTTGGTGTGAACTCCGACTGCTGAGCGATGAATGTGATGTGGCCTTCGTAGCTCTTGCCCGGGTAGCTGTCCGAGCGAATTATTGCTTTCTTTCCATAGATGATGCGGCCGAGTTCGCTCTCGGGCAGATATGCTCTGACAAACACGCTTTTCACGACACCAACGGACAAGACAGTTGTTCCGGGAGAGAGGTATTCGCCCGGCTCCGCGCTCTTGGAAAGGACTACACCAGTTAGAGGGGATCGAAGAACTGAATAAGTGAGCTTGACGCGGGAAGCCGCAAGAGCCGACTTCGCCGAGTCGATCCTGGCGCGTGCTGTGTCAAGCGTCTCCTTCCTGACCCCCTGGATTCTCAGTTCAAGCCGCTGCTTCTGAGCCTCGACATTCGCCCGCGCCTGCTCTATAACATCCGGCCTGGCGCCAGCCTTGAGAAGCTGCAGACGTGCTTGGGCTTCTTTCTCCGCAGCCATGGCAGCCCTGTTAACGGCCTCCGAAGATTCGAATTCTCGTGGAGTGATGGTGCCATCCGCAAGGAGCTTCTTCTGCCGTTCATAGTCGAGACCTGCCCTGATTCTCTCCGTCGAAGCTCTTTCAAGAGTCGCTTCCGCTGCGGTGATCTCCTGGACTCGAGCCCCGGCAACCAGGTCCGCGAGAATGGCTTGCAGACCGGCAAGGTTCGCTTTGTCGATCCCGATTTCCTCCGGCCTGCTGCCAGCCTCCAACTCGGTCAATGCCGCCTCGGCGACGACAACATCAGCCTTTCGCATCGCAATCTCTGCATCGATGTCACTGGTATCCAGTCTCGCGATCACCTGATCCTGTGAAACAGGATCGCCCTCAGTGACCAGCCTTTCCATCAGCAATCCGCCCATCTTGAAGCTCAGATCCGCTTCGGTTGTCTCGATGTTGCCCGAGAGGCGGATCAGATTGGGATCTTCGTTCGCCTTTCTGCGCGAAAGAACCAAGTAAGCTGCCACGCAAGCTGCTATAACCACCAAAAGTATGAAGACCTTCTTCATCTGGTATCCTCCTGTCCGTTTTTTCTCGTTCCCGTGGGGAATGAGAACACCTGCGCACGGTAAATCTCCCAAGCCTTTTCGATCTGCCTGGTCACGTCAAAACTGCCCTCGGATAGATGCCATATCAATGCCGCTGGCTGTAAGATACCGATGAACAGAAGAGAAGCCGCAGCAGAATCGACATTTGCCTGTACTCGCCCGACCTCCTTACCCTCGTCCAGTATTTTCCTTACGCCGCCGATGTACTCCCTGAGGATTCCGTATGTCCGCTTGCGCAGTCTCGCGTCGCCGAACTGCACATCATCTGAGAACAGAAGCCTTGGAATCGCCACGTTCTCCCTGATAAGCTTGGTGTGCAGGAAAAGCAGGTGACGCAATTGAACCTCGGGCTCGCAAGATGTCGCGCGCGCCTCGGAGAGATTTCTTTGCAGACTTTCTTCGATGAGCCCAAGGACAGACTCAAGCAACTCGAGTTTCCCGCGGAAATGTCGGTAAATGGCCGATGGAACAACGCCCACTCTGTGTGCAACAGAGGAAATGCTTATTCTCTTGATGCCCTGGGCACATATCAGCTCAAATGCTGCCACGGCAATCTGTCTTTTCCTGACTTTAGAGGAGACTCTCTCTTTGCTCACCTGCCCACCTTGATGTGAATGTCCATTCACATCATATCACGTTTCGACAAAGTGCAACCGTTTTTGCTTTCTGTCGTTCTAATGAGTTGTAGGATGTTTTCCGCATGGCGAGTCCCCGTCTTTTGTGGCGCGGACCGCAAATTGCTGTTATACTCATGAAAACTCGGAGGTCCTCACGATGCGCAAATGGCACCTTTTGCCAGCAGTAATGGCCTTTCTGATGCTCGCGTTCGTTGGATGCGCGAAGTCCGACAACGGCAACTCAGCCGATGAAGGCGCATCACGAGATGCTGTCAAGTCCGAAGCCGCTGCCCACTATCAGTCGGGGCTGGACAAGCAGGCCCAGGGAGATGCAGATGGAGCTCTCCTGGAGTACAGGGCTGCCTTCGCCCTCATTGACGGGAATGAACCCGCCGAGACCATCAAGGCCGATTTCCCCTTCGTCTACGATGCGGGCATGAGGCTCGCGGAAATCCTCTGCCCCTTCGAGAAGTCGCGCTGGGGCAAAAAGTGCTACCAGCAGCCCGGTTGGAGCTTCCCGTATGAGAAGTATGTGGAAGCCTCGAATGCCCTTCTCATAGCTGACAAGGTGAACCCCGTTGAGGGGAAAGCCTATCTGATGATAGGCAAGCTGTCGCTCGCATACGGCGACTACAACAGCGCATACTTCTTTCTGCGCAAGCACAGCGAGAGAGACCCGGGCGATTCCTGGTGCCGTTTGTACATGGCAGATATCGAGTGCATCAATGCAATGCAGGGCAAGCCAGAAGACCGGGAGCGCTGGCAGCGTTTCGCCAACAGCCGCTTCATCGAAGTGATCGACGCGATGCCCAATGAACCGGCGGCCTATTACTCCCGAGCCCTTTTCTTCGAGTACCTCGGCAACACAAAGGAAGCCCTCAACGATCTTGATCAGGCCCTGAAGATTGACCCCAATTTCTTCGCTGCCAAGCTCGACAAAGCTCTCGCACTCAATGCCGAAGGCCTTACAGACGAATCCGTCCGGCTCCTGAACGAGTGCGTCCAGCTTGATCCTACAGCTTCCGAGCCTCACTACCGCCTTGCCTACATGTATTATTCCAAGGCATCCAAGAGTGGGTATGCTTCAGCTAACGGCGAGATCGACAAGGCAATTGCGCTTGACAGCAACAATTCTGACTACTGGAGCCTGAAAGGGCAGATCCTGGACGACTCAACCGGACGAGACATCATCGGATCCGTCTTCCAGGCTGGAAAAATGCCCGAGGGTGCACCACCCAAGGTCAATGCAATAACTACGGCAGCAATTGAGGCATACACAAAGGCAATCGCACTCCATCCGGACGAGCCTAATCTCTACTATCGCCGCGGCATCGCCTACATAAAGCTCGTCGATAAGGTCAACGCAAAATCAGATCTGCAGCGGGCAATCGAGCTTGGTCGCCCTGATGACCCCAACACATTCCGTTACGCCATGAGCATCGCGTTCATCTTCTTCGCCGAGGAGAATCACAAGGAGAACATACGCTATTGCGAGATCATGTTCGAATCATACGTCTACGCACGCAAGTTGATCGCGGTCGCAAACCACAAAATCCGCACTCTTGACTCTCCACTGCCAACCACACAGGCCCAGATCGATCAGGACTTTGGCTGCATGGTCATGTTCTGGGGCCAATCGTGTGACAAGCTGAAAGACCCTGAACTAACGGCAAGACGGAACAAACTGCTCGAACTTGTTGCTATCTCAGCCAAGTAGCACCACGAGAAAAAAAACGGGCCGCGCTAAGCGCGGCCCGTTTTTTCTTTTCTCTTTACTTCGCCAATCGGAAAAAGCGCAACAGTCGACGGAAGAACCCAGTCTTCTGCGCGGTCTCGCTGGGAGCGACATTGCTCGACTCCTCAAGCGCCGCTCTCCGGCAGTACATGGAGAACCTGCCGATAAGCACCTCATCGCCCGGTCTCACGATGCGGGGTGCAAGGACTTTTTCGAGGTTGATGAACACTCCGGAAGCCGTGCCTATGTCCTCGACTTGCAGACTGATTCCGTCGAAGACGAAACGCGCGTGCCGCGGACTGACGCTGATATCCGGGATGTTCAGATCGCATGTAGCGTCCCGGCCGACGGTACACATGCCGACTTTCACAGGATAGCGATGCTCTTTGCCCTCGACCTTATAGACAAGGACATAGGGGGAAGGCTTGCCTATTTGAGATTGCGGAATATTGACCGCCGAAAGCGCGGGCGCGGCGGGAGCTACCGGCTTTTCAGGCTGATGCCCCATCAGTTCCTTCATGTCAACGAAGGAAGTCGCTCCAGCATCAGGCTGGGCGGGAGCTTTCCCGAATACGTCACTCATGTTGACGGATTGCTGCGCGCCCTTTTCCGGAGAAAGTAGCGCCATCTTGCTCATGTCGACGAATTCAGTCCTGTCCGGAGAGGAAGGGGCCGAGACTTTTGACATATCGACATATGCGGTGGATTTCGATACTTCCGGCTTGGATATCCCGACCGCGGACATGTCGATGAAAGCGGTCTGCTCGTTGTCGCCGGATGGTTGCACCAAATCGGGCGGTGCCTCTTCGGCTGCACCGATATAGACGAATTCCACATCGGCGATTCGGATTCGGTCACCACTTTTCAGTTCGCGGTTGACAACCAATTCACCATTGACCTTGGAGCCGTTGGCAGACCCAAGATCCTTGATGAGAATTTTCCCGCCTGTAACGACCAACTCTGCGTGATGCCTCGAGATTCCGGGCTCTTTGATCACGATGGCGTTGTCGTCGGACCGGCCGATAGTCATTCTGCCGGCAAGAGGGAACTCCCGGCCTTCGATGCCGGAACTTAACCCTATCAGCTTGTTCTCGACCATCAATCCTCCAGTCTGTGTATTTTCCCACAGTGAGCCGATAAGTCAAGTCGAGAATTGTCTAATTCCTCCAAGAAGGTAGAATCTCCTGCTGGAGGCTCAATGGATTCGGTGTATGGTTTTCTCGCCCCAATAGCGGATTTCCTTGACAAAACCTTGCTCGACATCGAATTGTCGCGCATCGTCATCATCGTTTCCTCCATCGTCCTGGCGTTCTTTCTTCGAAGGGTAGTCTCGAATTTCGTGGAGCGCGTTCTCAAGAGACTCGTCTCCAAGACCGAGACCAAGCTCGATGACTACCTGATCGAAGCGCTTGAGCAACCCCTGCAGATTGTGACCGTGGTACTTGCCCTTCACATCAACTTCCTCTTTTTCCCCTGGGAAGCCATCATCGCGCCTGACAGGCTCGATTTGTTCTCAACGAACGTCGCCAACGTATTCGGGATAATCTACACATGGATCGCGGCGTTTTTCGTCTGGCGCCTGATCCACAGATTCTGCGACTATCTCTTCGAGATTTCCCAGACCAACAAAACTGTCGACGCAACGATCATCCTCACAACGCGCAAATTCCTGAAAATCCTCGTCGTATTCATCGCAGGCGTCTATACGATGCACCTGCTCGGGCAGAATGTCGGCGTAATCGTCGCTTCATTTGCCGTGATAGGAGCAGGCGCAGCTTTCGCAGCCCGGGATGCTCTGGCCAATGTGTTCGGCGCAATCGTCCTGAGCTTTGACAGGCCATTCTCCGTTGGCGATTGGGTAATAATCGGAACCTCTGAAGGCAACGTTGAGGAAATCGGTCTTCGGGCGACCCGAATCCGCACCTTTGACAAGTCATTGGTTCACATACCGAACAACCAGGTCATGAATATGACCATCGAAAACATGAGCGCACGGCCTTTGCAACGCGTCCTGACCACCCTCGGGGTAACCTACGATGCGTCACCCGACAAGATCGAGGCTCTCATCGAGGGCGTGAAGAAGATCGTCCGCAACAACGCCAACACAAACAAGGACTACTGCCAGGTCTGGTTTACAGGCTTCGGTGCCTCAAGCCTGGACATCATGGTCGCCTTCTACATTGAATCGACGGAATTGGCTAAGTACCTGGAAGTCAGACAGTCCGTGTTTCTCGAAATAATGAAGCTTGTTGATTCTCTCGGCCTTCAGTTCGCCTTCCCAACGCAGACAATCAATATGGACGACAAAGCTCTGGCGAGGATGGGCGCGCTATTCAGGGAGGCAAAGGGCACGGGCCAGGAGGCAAAGGGCTGAGGTTAACCTTCCTCTACTTCCCCCACGGGAGGCTCGAACGGCAGAACGATTGTAAATCTCGCTCCTTTCCCGAGTCCTTCGGAATGCGCTGTTAAGTCTCCGCCCATGGCCTTGGCGAGATTTGCCGATGAGTGGAGCCCGAACCCCGAACCGCCTTTCCCCTTGCGTGTCGAGAATCCGAAAGAGAACAACTGCTTCATAACATCCTCGGTCATGCCCGTGCCGGTATCCGATACGCTGATGGTCACCATTCTGGCATTAGCATCAAAGGCCGTTCCTATCTCGATGTCCTTTTTCGGACCGCCCGAAGAGTCAATGGCGTTTATCGAGTTCTTGATGAGGTTGACCAGCACGGTCAGCAGCCGGTTCTTCTCGACCCTGATGATCGGGACTTT
>JBAZOJ010000198.1:0-6986 GCA_041648755.1 Candidatus Brocadiia bacterium | reverse complement strand
CTCGTCCGCGAGGTTTACTCCACTCAGCAGAACCGCGGGGAATACCTTCTTTACGACTTCCTCAGCCAATGCTTCCCTGACAAGCTTCATCTTGTCGGCCACTTCTTCCGAGTGCTGAGTCGAGATCAAAATGGTCGCTATGCCAACCGGTTGGCCATCCTCGTAACGAACGGATACCTGGCACTTTCCGTCGGGACGCAGCCAGGGGAGGGTGCCGTTGTGGCGCACTTCGGCGAGTCGGTTGCAGATTCTTCTGGACAGTATCATAGGCAATGGAAGCAGGCTGTCATCGTACGCGTTCCGGACTGCATAGCCGAACATCATTCCCTGGTCGCCAGCTCCAAAATCGTCTTGCCTGACCACTCCCTGGGCGATGTCGGGGCTCTGATCGTGAATGGTATTGATGACGGCCAGAGACTTGTAGAAGAATCCCTCGTCCTCGTAGACGTAACCGATGTCGCGTACAGTGTCACGGATGACGGCGTTGAAATCAACCCAGCAGTTCGTCGTTATCTCACCCGCTACAAACACGAGTCCCTTGGTGACGAGCGTCTCGCATGCCACGCGGCTCATTGGATCCTGAGCGAATATCGCGTCGAGGATTGCATCGGAAATCTGATCGGCGACCTTGTCCGGATGTCCCATGTTGACACATTCGGAGGTGAAGACATACCCACGCTTGGTCATTTTGTGGATCCTTTCAACTTGCAGTGCTCGATTGTCTTGGCTGCATACAACGCTGTGGCGCCTTTCGATGCCTCGACAGCGTCCCGACCGGATCTGCCGATTGCTTCCCGGTCGGCGGCGTTGCCGGCAAGGCGTACTACTACGAGGGCCAAATCCTCGACGTTTCCAAGTATTATAACCCCCTTGGCAGCGTGAAGTCGCGAAATAACGTCCGAGAAGTTCGAAAAATGCGGCCCGCAGATGACCGGTTTTCCCAAGACGGCAGCCTCAAGCGGATTGTGGCCGCCGACACCTGGCAAAAGGGTTCCGCCTATTATCACAATATCGGCCGCACCATAGAGTATGGCTAACTCTCCCATCGTGTCGAGCAGGACTACCGTCGCGGTCTTCCGCGAGCTTCTCAGGGCGTAGTCGATGGAAGCGTTTCTCAGAATTCTCTCCACGACAGGAACTCGTTCCATGTGGCGGGGCGCCAGTACGAGTCGTGAATTCGGAAAATCCCGGGCAAGACTGGCGAATGCGTTCAGCACAAGTGCTTCTTCGCCGTCATGGGTGCTGCCCGCGAAAAGAACCAGTGAGTCCTTGGGGAATCCGAGTTCAGCGCGTGCTTTCTCCCATCCTTCCGGCGGGACCCGGTCAAATTTTACCGAGCCCACGGACTGCACGCGATCCGGGATGGCACCCGCAGCGATGAACCGTGCCGCAGTTTCGTCATCCTGTGTCCCGATCCAGCGCAAGCGCGGCCAAACTCGCGAAAAGACCCAGCGAAGGCGACCATACCCGCGCAAAGACCGTTCTGTCATTCTCCCGTTCAGGATAAGCACATCTATGTTGCGTCGGGAGCAGCCTCGAATGAAGTTCGGCCAAAGCTCCAGTTCGAGCAGTGCGACAACGCCCGGGTTGACGGAATTGAGGAAGCGACTGACCGAAAAGCTGAAATCGAGGGGAAAGAGGACGACGGCTTCGTCACCGAAGCGCTTGCGCGCAACTTCATGCCCTGCCTTTGTGATGACGGAGACTGTTACTGCCAGACCTGCTGCGCGTAGAGCTCCCACGATCGGGACCCCGGCCTCGATCTCCCCGACTGAGACGCAATGTACCAGTATGTCGCACTTCCGGGGAGGTAGTTTGCGCAGGTAGAGCCTTTGCCCGATGGAATATGGCCCACGCCTCTTCCGCAGGTACTTGTAGAGGAAGTACGGGGAGCCGATCAACAAGAGGAGAACATAAAGCAGGTCAGTCAGCATCGAGAATGGATTCTCCCACAAAAAAACTGCCGGTCAAGGCGACCGGCAGTTGATACCGCGTTAGGGGTGGCTACTCTTTGCCGGTTATCTTACGAACCTTGGCAACGGCGTCCCCGACAGCCGTACATACCGCCCGGCTTGTTATGGTGGCGCCGGTAATGGCGTCTATCTTCCCGCTGTCACGGGTGACCTTGCATTCTTCGGGCTTCTTGTCGTTGAACTGCCGCAGGAACACTCGCTTGTCGCGATCCGGCGCACCAGCATCACGTGTTGAGAAGAAATCCGAAAAATACAGGTCTTTTTCGACTTCGCGGATGTTCTCGCCCAGCCCGGGTGTTTCGGAAGACTGTGCAACCGCAATCCGGTAGACGTTCATATCGGCGTCGATGCCCACAAGAACCTGGATCGGCACACTCTTGGTGTATCCGGTGGCCGTTCCGATGACAGCGTAATACGTCTTTCCGCCAAGGTCCACGACGTAGTATGAGAATGTCTCAGTATCGTTCTTGAAGACTTTCTCCTCGAGCTTTGCTGTCTCGCCGAATATCTCGCGAACGGATCTTTCCTTCGCGGCTTTCTCGGCGACTTTAATTGGCTCCGCGGTCAGGCTCTTGAAGACTCCGAGCGCGCCACCGCAAACGCCGCAGATTACGAGCAGGACGATCGAAAACCTCATGTACTCGTTCATTTCTTCACCACCCCAAACAGGCGAGGCGTGCAGAAGCGGTCAATCAAAGGCACGCAGGTGTTCATCAAGAGAATGGAGTAGCAGACGCCTTCAGGGAAGCCGCCGAAATTTCGAATCAGTACGGTCAGCAAACCGCACCCGACGGCGAATATTCCCTTCCCGAGAGGGGTCATAGGCGACGTGACGAAATCGGTCGCCATAAAGAACGCGCCGATCATAAGGCCGCCCGAGATGACGGAGAACAGGGCATCCCCGTGGAACCAGCCAACGTTTCCGATCGGCATGATCCAACTGAGGAGAGCCACTGTGCCGATGTAGAAGAAGGGAATCCGCCAGTCCACAATCTTCATGGCGATGAGGATGAGTCCGCCAAGAATCAGCAGTCCCGCACTCGTTTCGCCAATGCAGCCGACATGGTGGCCGGTAAGCAGATTCATATAGGAAATGTCGTTGTTCTTGACCAGTTCGGAAACTGTCGTAGTTGCGTTGGCGTCGAGCGCCTTCGCTGCCCCTTTTACTATCGAGAGGGGAGAAGCCTGTGAGACCGCATCCACATTGATGTTGCCCATGATCTGAGCAAGGCTGTTTTGTAAAGCAGCGAAGCGTTCAGACAACCAACCGGAGTCTCCGCCAAGAGTCTTATCAATCCTGATGCGCGGCCATGTGCTGAGAAAAATGACCGATGCATAGGCAGCGCTGACAAAAGCGCGCCCGACAAGAGCGGGGTTCCAGATGTTGCAGCCGAGGCCGCCGAACAACTGCTTGCCGAGAAGTATGGTCGCAGCGCTTCCAAGCACTGTGACGAATATCGATGTGTTTGGCGGAATCACGTAGGCAAAGAGCATTCCGGCCAGTACTGCACTGCCGTCACCGATGGTGGTCGGCAACTTGCGGATCTTGTTGACAAGATGCTCGCACGCGACGGCCGTGAAAATAGAGACCAGGATAAGCAACGCTGCATACCAGCCGAACACGACGGTGCCCATAAGGCCCGCCGGTACGAGCATCATGACGACCGTCCACATGATCGCCTTGATGTCCTCTTCGCTCCTGATATGAGGCGAGTTGGAGACAAGTAGTGATGCCATCTGTCAACCCCTGCCTATTTCTTCCTCGAAGCGAGGATTCTCTGCTTGCCCAGCTTGATTTGCTGTACGATCATTCTCCGCGACGGACACATATAGGTGCATACACCACACTCGATGCAGTCCATTGCGTGGTGCTTCTCCATGGAGGTGAAATCCGAGATGTCCGAAAGCAGGCTCAATACCGAGGGGTTGAGTCCCATCGGGCAGTGGTCAATGCACCGGGAGCAACGTATGCACATCCGGGGCTCGTACTTCTCGACGCCTGCGATGAGAGCCAGGACTCCGGAGTTGCCCTTTGCAAGGGGGATGTTCTCCGAGGGCTCGGCAAGACCCATCATCGGGCCGCCGAAGACCAACTTGCGGATGCCGTCCTTCAGTCCGCATTCCTTGAGAATGGGGCCGAGCATCTGGCCAAGAACGATGTTGTAGTTCGCGGTGTGCGATACGCCATCGCCGGAGACGGTCATTATGCGGGTAAGCAGCGGGATGTTCTTTGCGCATGCGTCGTAAATGGCTGCAGCAGTGCCCACGTTCTGGACGACGCAACCAACATCCATTGGCAGTCCGCCGCTGGGCACTTCCCGGCCAAGGATGGCGCTGATAAGCTGCTTTTCAGCTCCCTGCGGGTACTTCACCTTCAGCATCACGGCTTCGATTCCGTACTTGGCGCCCTTTTCCTTCATTATGATGTAGGCGTCGGGCTTGTTCGCCTCGACCCCGATGTATCCCTTGCTGACGCCGAGAACCTTCATGATTATCCTGAAGCCCTCGACAACGCGGTCAGGCTGTTCGATCATCAGCCGGTAATCAGCGGTAAGATATGGCTCGCACTCGACGCCGTTAAGGATGGCGGAGTCTATCTTCTTCTCAGGGGGAGGGGACAATTTGACGTGGGTGGGGAATGTTGCGCCGCCAAGGCCGACGATCCCGGACATGCGGATCTTTTCCTTGAGTTGTTCCGGCGTCATTGATTCCCAGTTGGTCGCGACATTGCACCCCTCGAACCACTCGTCCTTGCCGTCGTTTTCGACCACCACGGCGTCGGCAAGGGGACCCATCATATGAGGATGGGGCTTGATTTCCTTGACCTTCCCGGATACCGGCGAGTGGACAGCCGATGAAACAAAGCCGCCCGGCTCGGCTACTATCTGGCCCTTCTTGACCAGGTCCCCGACCTTTACGACAGCCTTGGACGGGGCTCCGAGGTGCTGGCGGAGAGACAAATAGACGATGTCAGGCGTGGGGGCCTGCTTAATAGGCTGATCCTTGGACATGTCCTTGGAATCATGAGGATGGACGCCGCCTCGAAAAGTACGAACCACTGTTGTCCTCCTATTTCGCGGCCAAACCGCTGCGCCATTTGGCAGATTGCTTACCACGGAAGAGGGAGTAATCGCCGATTGCGCCGGTCGGGCATACATCGACGCACGCTCCGCAAACAACGCACTTGGTGTAGTCGATGCAGGCAAGGAAATCTTTGACCGCTATGGCGCCCGCCGGGCAGGCCTTTTCGCAACGTTTGCAGCCGATGCATCCGTGATTGCAGCATCCGATGGTGTATTTGCCGTCGTGCTTGGAGTTGCACAGGATGTGAACGTCGCGCGACATCGGAGCGATGGTTATCATCCCGCGCGGACAAACCTTGGCGCAGTTCCCACAACCGGTGCACTTCTCGTCCACAACGTGCGGAAGTCCGTCTTCGCCCATATAGAGAGCCTCAAACGGGCATACAGTAGCGCAGGTGCCAAGACCGAGGCAACCGTACTGGCAGGTAGTGAAGCCGCCGTTTACCAGCAGGGCGGAGCGGCAATCCTGGATACCGTTGTATTCGAAACGGGCGGGGATAGTCTCTCTCATGCAATGGATGACGGCGATTTCGCGCTCCTGATTGACCAATTCCTTGCCGAGAACCGAGGAGATTACCGACTTCGCCTCGGATGCGCAGACCTTGCAGGTATTGACGTCAAGCGACCCATGGACAAGTTGTTCGGCAAATGCGTTGCAGCCCGCGAATCCACAGGCGCCGCAATTTGCGTTGGGCAGAAGCTCGCAGATGCGGTCAACGCGGGGGTCGGTCTCCACGGAGAACTTCTTGCTGGCATAGGCGAGCCCCAGGCCAAAGAGCACTCCAAGGACGCCGAGAATTGACAGGGAGATAATTACTGTTGTTAGCATTGTCCTGCTCCCGTCTACATCATGCCGGTGAAGCCAAGGAAGGAGATGGACATGATGGACGCGCTGAAGAAGGCGATCGGGATTCCCCGCAAAGGCACGGGAACCGGAGTGTATTCAAGCCGTTCACGAACGCCGCTCATAAGAAGCATGGCCATCGTGAATCCTAACCCGCCGCCGACGCCCTGAACAAGTGACTTCACCAAGTAACTCAGGAAGGTGGGTTCCATGGAAGCGGAGGACTTGGCGAAATCGTCGTTCAGCAATGCAACGCCGAGGATGGCGCAGTTGGTCGTGATCAAAGGCAGGTAAATGCCCATTGCCCGGTACAGCGCGGGAGATGTCTTGATGATGATCATCTCGACGAACTGAACCAGAACCGCGATCACAAGGATGTAGACGATGGTCTTGAGGAACGCCATGTCAAAGGTTGACGGGTCGGTTCCGCCGAAAACCTGGAAGAGAAGATTGCTCTGGTGTCCCATAAGGAAGTACCAGTTGATTGCGCAGGTCGCGACAGAAGCCATGATCATCACGAAGATGACTGCGACGCCCATCGAGACAGCATCCTTCGTGTTCTTCGACACCCCGAAGAAGGGGCAGAGGCCCAGGAACTTCGACAGGATGAAGTTGTTGATAAGCATGACGCCGAAAAATATGGTGAATAGCTCGACAAAGCTCATTATTCGCCCTCCTTAGGCCTGTGCCGGCGCTGTTGGTGCTGCGGGTGCGGCCGGTTTGGGCGTTGCATCAACGGGAGGCTTGTTTGTCTTGGAAGTGATCAGCTTGCCCTTGGCAAGGCGGGCTGCATCCGCTGCGAAGCCGTTCTCCTTGGCCCGAACCTTGCGGTAGGACAGATACGCCTGGATTGCGCCCATCACAATGAACGCGCCTGCGGACGTGATGAAGATGCTTATCGGAGCCTGCTTTTGCGTGAAGGGGATGCCGAAAATCGCGAACGAGCCGAGCAACTCGCGAATGAAGGATAGCAGTCCAAGAGCGATAATGAAACCGATTCCGCTGCCAAGTCCGTCAAATATGGACTCCAGCGGAGGATTCTTCGAGGCATAGGCCTCTGCGCGGCCAAGAATGATGCAGTTCACG
>JBAZOJ010000197.1:0-7000 GCA_041648755.1 Candidatus Brocadiia bacterium | reverse complement strand
GGGCGTGGCATGGGATGGGTTCCAGTCAATTAACCGTCAATTAAGATTTTGCCGGAAAACATTGGGTTTCTGCGCGTTATTAATTTTCAATTAGATTTTGTATCAATTAAACGGTCACGCCCAGAAGGGGATATATTTGGCATACTTTTTTCCCTGCCGAGGGTCTTCCGGCTTGATGCGCTCGTCTTTGACGGCGTCGCTGATGATCCGGGAGGCCATCGCCTTGTTCGGTTCGGAAATGCCGAGGCGCGCCCGCAACGTCGAATTGGTCATCGGGTCGCGTTCCACATAGCGCAGGCAGGCATGCAGGTAACAGGCCCGGGTGCGGTCGGCACGGTCCATCTCACGCAAAGGACGGTGCGTGAATAGAATCGCCCGCGTGAAACCTTCAGTGGTCTCAAAGAGCGGAGCCGGCAGTTGGTGACGTTCGGTTTCGGCAACAACCTTATCCACTCCACTGCCGCGTTCTTCGCATACGCCCAGGCGTCGCATGAAGGAGGCCAGTGCCTCGTTACGGGAACGGGGCGGACTGTCAAGGAATCGCTCAGTTTTAACCAGTGGCTCGCCGGGATTGGTAATTTCCATGCGGTCAGAAAAGATTTCGATCATCGGCCCGCTGCCGGTCATGGAGAAATCCTGATGGATGAGCGCGTTGGGAATGAGTTCGCGGATGGCCGGTTCTGGGTAAAGCGGAACCTCCCGGCGAATACCACCCTGATCAACAACCTCGGTGCGAGGAAGCAGCGCGTTAAGCTGGTCAATGATGCTCTTGAAACCAGCGGCGTAGCCTTTGCGGATCATCTGCTCGCGGTTAGTCTTCAGCCGGCCCTTGCCTTCATAAACAATAATCCGGACAGCCTTTCGGGCGAGCGTTTTGAACTCATCCAAGTTACGAGCAAAGAGAATCGCACCGAGGTTGGTGATGTTCCATTTTCCCGCTGCATCCGAGTCAATCATGCAATCGTCTGCGAGCCGGCTCAGAATCTTGTCACGGTCTGTCGGCAACGGCAGTTCGAGAAGCTCGAAGAAGGCCGGATAGTCGAGCAGGGACAGCACATCGGCAGCGTCAACATGGCCGAGCGCGATCAACTCCTCAAAAGGAGTGGTATCGAAGACACGCCAGAGGTCTTTCTCAATTTGGGGATGGTCTTTCAGTTTTTTTCGGTAAGAGCCAACGCGAACGAATTCGACACCTTGGAATTGAACGGGGCGACCTTGCGCGCGTGGGATTTCGAGCACCACGACGGGTTTGCCTTCATGCGCAACTTCATGGAAGTGGAAATGCAAACGAGGATTCAAGACGTGCGTCAACCAGCTCTCTATGTCCTCATTGCCCTTTTTAGTCTGCGCCGGCTTGAATGACGTGCCGACAACCTCATGAGTGCCGTCTTTGACGCCCCAAATAACGTAGCCGTTGGCCTTGCCAAGCAGCGCGGCAGTGTTGCTCAAAGCCGAGATGTATTCGCCGACATCCTCCGGGTTGGAGTTGTTCTCCTTGAACTCAACCCAACCTGTTTCGTTCGGAAGCTTGCGCAACTCAGTGACGAGTCCATTCAGATATTCTTGAGTCGGTGCAGCGTTCATCGTTAGTCCTTGTATTCCGTGAAGCTCGCGGCCAGCGCGGCGAAGGTCTTCGGCGCGTGTTTCTCAAAGCCGAGCTGGTCCACAAAGAGAAAGTCGTAACGCTGGCTGTTCTCCTCCGCAGCGGTGGCGTCGTCGCAATACTGTTTGAGCCGCGCCATTTTTTGCGGCAGGTCGAGTTCTTGCCTGCCTTTGGTTTCCACAAGCCAGATGACTTTGTCGGCGGTGCGGACGATGAAGTCGGGCGTGTAGTTGGAGAGGTCGCCGTTGGCCTTCACGTAGTCGAGCTTGAAACCGACAGCGAGGTAATTCTTGGCAAATGCCTGAACGTCCGCGGCTTCTTCGAGAAAGGCGGCGAACGAAAGTTCAAAGCCGCCGGTGTTTGGCTCGCCGACGACCTTGTTGAAGATGCTCTTGCTGGCGGTCAGGTAACCCCGGTAATCGGTGCGGAAGGGGCGCGTTTCTTTTAATCGAATCCGATCCTCGATGCGGCTCGTGCCGGTTTCCTGAATCGTCAGCGCGTTGATGGCGGACTTGAAGGAGTCGTAGAGAATCTTGCCCGCGTCCGGCTCGGAGAGGTTGCGCAGCACGACCGGGTCTTCCAAGTTGACGGGTGACGGGCTGAAAAGGTGTTCGCGCATGAAGTCGCGCACCTTCGGGTAAAGCACATCGTAGCCGCCCACGAGTCGGAGGTCTTTGAGCAACTGCCGCGCGAAGAATGCCACGACGGAGCGGTAGTCTGCCGGGCCAGTGCCATCAAGCTGGATGGTGTGATGCACTTCCGCATCGAGCATGGTCTTGAACACGATCTCGCGGGTTTCTTCGGGCGTGAACGGTTTGAGCGGCAACGATGGGTTGCCGAACTTCGCGGGTTCCAAGGCTTCAAGGTTCTTGAACTCACGTTGATACCGGCGAGTGAGCTTCGGGAGCGGAATGTCGAGGGCGTCGAGATTCTTTTCCTCGTTTTCTGCATCCACTTCGACAATGAGCGAGTCGTGCCGCTGCGCCCCACTGCCCATAGGCACGTGCTCAAATGTCACGCCTTCGCTCTGGATGGACTCAACGAAGTCCATGAACGCGGGCGTGCCCATGACGGAAACGGTTTCGCGGACCAAGTCGTTGCCGAAATACATGCGGCGCAGGCCGCGCCCGAGGGTCTGCTCCGGCAGGATGTCGCTGGCCGCGACATAGGCGCGCAGGCCGCAGATGACGGTGACGTTGCGCACGTCCCAACCCTCCTTCAGCATGAGGACCGAGACGATGGCCTTGTAGGGCGACTTCCAGGAATCAATCTCGTTGGATTGCTTGCGGAGAAGTTCGAGTTCGTCCTTATTCTTCCCGCTGGCCGCCTCAGAGATTTCGCCGTTGTTCTTGGTGTGAATCACCAGCACTGCGCCCTGCAACTCCGGGCAAATCTTTGGGAGATACTCGCCAACCTCGTCGCAATTGCGCGTGTCGTCCACCATCACGAAGAGCACGGCTTTCTTGCCGAGTGCTTTGTGCTCGGCGAAGCTCTTCTTCCATTCCTCAATGCTGAGCTTAAGATAGTCGTCGTATTTCTCGGTGAAGATGGCGCTCTTCTTTTCGCGAAGCTTCGCCCGGCTCGCGGCGTCTGGCAGCACGGGATGTTTGACGACGTTCTGATGGATGGCCTCCACCAGCGGGTAATCCGAAACGGTTTGGACAAAGATCGCGCCGGTGTCGTGACGCGGCGTGGCCGTCACGTCCACCTGCAACGCCAGCCGGCGGTCTTTCTGCAACATTCTGTTGTGGATGTCCTGAATGGATTTGAACCACGCCATGCGGCTGTCGTGAATGTGGTGAGCCTCGTCGTTGAAGATAGCCAGCTCTTCGACTTCACGGATGATCTCGCCGAGGTCTGTTTTGCTGTCGGTCGTCTTGCCAGCCGGTTTAGAACCGAACGGCGCGAGGAAGTAATCGCGCAAGTCGTCATCCTCAAGCGAAGGATCGCGGACCTCGCCGAGGAAAACGCGGTGAATGTTCGTCAGGAACAAGTTTCCTGTTTGGCGGACAATCCGAACGTCGTCCTGGATGTGCAGCGTGAGTTGGAAATCGTCCCGCCAATTTCGCCCTTCGTGGCCGTTGGAAGGCAGAATTGGGTCGTTGAAGAAAATCTTAAGACCATCGAAGTCGGCACGCAGGCGGTCGAGCACGATGATATTCGGCGCGATGACGAGGAAGTTGCGCGCCAGTGCGGAGTCAGCCTCATAGAGCTTGTGGAAGAAACTCCACGCGAGCAGGAGCGAGAGGACTTTGGTCTTTCCGGCGCCGGTCGCCATTTTCAAGACGTAGCGCGGCCAATCCTCGTCGAACATGCCCGACGAGACCGCGCCGGAGGCGTCAAAGCGGAGCAGATCGTATTTGTCGCGAGCGCAGCGAACCTCATAAATCCAGATGACTGTCTCTACTGCCTCGCGCTGGGCGAAGTAATAGCGGAACGTCGAAAGCGAGCCATCGGCATTCTCTGTCAGGTGTTCAGTCTCAAACCAATGCCGGAGCAGCGCTGCGGAGGTTGCCGACGCACCCGGATACCCTTTATTTCGCCACGTCTGAACTTCTTTTCGAACCTTGGCAACGAGCGGCGGCAGTAGTTTTGCGTAGGCGGTGCTGCGGAGGGCTTCATCGGCAGGAAACCAGCGTTGCTCAGGCACCAGCGGTGCATACGCTGAAACCGGAAAATCGGGGTGAAGTGCCATGGTGGTGATTGATCCTTGGCCTCAAAGTGTAAGGAAATCAACGAGCAACGTCAACGGTAGCTAACTGGTCTGTCAAAGCTCTTTAAGAATGTTCCCTTCTTAACTCTTTAGAAATGTCCTCTTTCTTACTGTTGTTTCTTTCCTTGCTGCTGTTGTTGCCGTTGTTGTTGCAGCGCGGCGTCCAAGGGTGCCGGACGCGGGCACGAACAGAGGCAAGCGGACAGCAGGACGCGTTATAAGCGTTTCCCCACTTGACGTTTCGGGGGAGGCGCGTAAGCTGCCGCGCAGGTTTGGCCGAGCGGAGAGGTGCCTGAGTGGCCGAAAGGGGCGGTTTGCTAAGTCATTCCAATGCAAGTAGTTGCAAATGACCCCATGTGGCGCCATCTACGTTAGAGTAAGGGAATAAGAAGCTTACGCCGCCATTTTCGCAGTGCCACGTATCGCCATCCAGTGACGGTTTTCTTCCTAGGGTGACAACTTTGGGTTACAACTTTTCCGCGCCTCAAACCACCACACACATGAGTGGTTGACGGGTTTTGGGCCGGCATTCCAATGCGTGATCGCTGTCCTCGTCTCCAGCTGATCCACAACATCCCGTCCGCCTGTTGTTCTTCATGTGCGACCGGTTCACGTTAACCAAATCATCAGATGGAGGACTTGCTCAGCGTTGGCAAGTTGATCGGATCAAGGTTGAGGTTAAGCTCTGCTACAACGTTCGAGTTGCTGAAGCATGTACATGATCGAATGCCGGTGATTCTGGATCGTGAAGCCGAGGATGTTTGGCTCGACCCGCTGGTTCTTGATCCGGCCAAGTTGCTGCCGTTGCTGAAATCGTATCCACCAGAGCAGATGGAGTTTTACCCGGTCAGCCAGATCGTCAATTCACCGACGCACGATACGCCTGCTTGTCTGGTCCCCACCTCGTAATCGGTGTAGTTGTCCGGGTGGGGTAACGCCCCATAGCCAAGGATCAGCCCATCGCATAACGTGTCTGCAACAGATGGATAAAACCAATTTCGCCTTCTGGATGACTGCGACTGGAACCCTCTGCTGGGTTGTTTGTTTCTGGTGGATGTATCGGATTTCAACCAAGCAGGATGCCTTCTTGAGGCAACTCCACGCGCAGGGCAAACGCATCGAAACGCTGTCCAGGCTCGAACATGACCTCATCAAGGAAGTGCATCCGCAGGTCGGCGAGATCAAGGATGGGATGGACACGATGGTTGCCGCCGCGAAGGAAACTGCTGAAAACAATTCTCATGTATCCAAAAACAAGTAGCGGCGAAGAACAACGCCAGGAAACAGGAGAACCCCGTGCAAGAATGCTCGGCGGCGGATGAAGAGAGCAAATGCAGGTGTGCAGCCAATCCTAACTAAACAAATAGCGTGGAGCGGATTGTCGAGCTGCCCTTTGGCCCTCGAACCACTCTTTCCGCTCCACGCGAGACAAACGTAAGACGACGATGGAGGTTTGTAAATTCACCTGCTGAATAAACGCTCTCACATTTGCCATTCCGTTTGAACAGACTAGATTCACTCGTAGTCTAAGAGAGTGACGGTGAGGGTTGAGGAGACGGTGCTGATATTTGACACCCAGCTTTGATGGGAGGTGATTACTCAGGCGATTGGCCTACTCGGAGGTTTGATCGTTCCCTTTGCGAGAGCAAGGGGTCTCCCAACTCCCTTTTGGTGCCATCGCTGTGAAGCCCTTGCGAAGCGACGCAGAGGTGGCATATTGATCTAGTATCGAACAGCACGACGTGAAGGTTAAGTGGTGGCCTGAGAGCCAACACTGAGATTCAAGCGTTGTGCTGTTTGTGTTTGTCCGTTTGCATTTCGCCTGACTTTCTCACACGTCGGGAATAATCTGCCCGTGAACAGCGGAGAACCATGATCTCCGAACTCGTATCAGGTGGTCAGACTGGAGCGGATCGTGCTGAAGAAGTAATCGTGCAGCGGACCGGGTGAGATCAGCTTGGCCAGAAACAGAACACTAAAGCTGACGAGGAATAACACAATCCAAAGGCAGAGTTTCTCGACAGTTCTAGGACTGCGACCGACGAGTTTTGGATACAAGAGAAAAACGATTATACACAAAGCGCACGCGATCAGGATTGTTATGGGGTGGAAATGAGTCTCTGACCACGCACTCTCCAAATCAAGCGGAACTGCGGATAGATCTGGATTTGAGAGTGAAGACGTTGTTTTAGTCTTCTCGTCCCCACCGGCCATGGCCCATGCCTTGCTGTGATCGAATTGAACCTTGGATTTCCAAATCCAAGGGTGGAAACCGTCTCCTATTCGCCCGAACAGCTTGCGGGCTGTGTCCCAATCTTTGGCCATACACGCGTAATAGCAGAATGCGTTGAGGTTCCAAATCGAGTTGGGGTAGTTGCGCTCGATGTCTTCGAAACCTTGTTTCATTAATGGCCACTGGATGCCTCCTTGGGTAAAGAGGTTGTCGGTGTAGTCCATACCGCCCATGCCCCAAGCAATGCGTGCGTAAAGGGTCATGCCTTCTTCCTTGGAGGACTTGCTAGCCGCTTCCAAGGCAAACCGTTGCCAGTCGCCAGGATTGCCATGCCAGCGCGGCAGCAACCGGTTAGCCTTCATGAAGTAGTAGTCGTAGTAGGTGGGTTCCTTGCTCACGGCCTCGTTGTAAAGGCGATCATAGTCTGCATCCGACCAGCTCTGTCCCAAGG
>JBAZOJ010000196.1:0-7026 GCA_041648755.1 Candidatus Brocadiia bacterium | reverse complement strand
CTCTTGTACACACCACTCCACGTGTACTTTCAGGCGCGTCTTCCACAGCCCAAAGAGGGCATCGGGAGGCGCGGCATCCAGGCCGGGAAATCTGTCGGGCATCGCAGCAAGCTTGGCAAGGTCCACCGAGTACGCAATGCCGTTACGCTTGAACTCCGCGGCGAGCCACTCGTCAATGCCGATGTCCCGGGAGACGGTGAGTTCACCGGCAAACGTCAGGGCGGGGTCGGAGGCAAGTTGTTCCAGGAGGCGGGAGGATTCGCGGACAGCATTGCTGTCCTGTCTGCCCGAGCGATAGTTGGCTGCGCGCTCGAGGAGGATGAGTTGGGCGTAGGTGGTCAGCGGCGAGAAGACGGCATTTCGCGTGCCGTCCGTGCGGGCCATATCGTTCGCATAGTTGAAGCTGAAGGCGTTGATCCCGCCGACGGAGTTCCCCGTGACGGCCAGTTCCGTTGGGCTCGGGGGAGGAATGGTGGGAGCAGACGGCGGCGCCCCGTGGGGCATCACGAACCAGACGACGATGGCCGCGTCGAAAGCTAAGAAGAGGAACCAGCCAAGAGCCTTCAGCATAGACGTGCCTTCCGCATCCCTGAGATCCCCGTGGAGAGTCGCGAGGTCTCACAATTCCCGACCAGCATTTCATCATACCCCGGAGTGCAGGGCTGTCAATGCGGCCGAAGGAAGAAGAGAGCAGCCGTTCTCACCGCGAAGAGGGTCGTACCCAAGCCCAGCATGCCCACGAAAGTACAAGCCCAATGCAGGATGTGTATCGGCCTTGGGGCCTGGGAAGTGAAAGCGGGCACGAAGGCCTTGAAGATGGGGTATTTGGCTGTTGGTTCTTGACGGGGCGTACGGCAAAGGCGTTCAAAACGACACGAGACGCGACTCGGGCGACCACTCGGGGTCGCCCCTACCTGGAAACGGCCTCGGAGGCCGCGAACAAGAACCCGCACCATGCCTCTCCCAGAGGGAGAGGGAACGAAAAGAGCCAAGACTTGGAGCGGACTTCCCCTCTACCTCTGGGAGAGGGGAAGAACAGAACCCTCACCTCACCTGAACCGCACCAACGTAATGGCTTTGTAGTGCCTTCCTACGCCGTTTCAGGCAAGGGCACGTGGTCCGCCTGAGGCGGATGCCCCTACGAAGAACGGCCTTTCAGGCCGATGCCATCCTCCTTCGCCGCGCCTCCGGAGGACAAGCGCCAAGCGGGTGCGTGGCGCTCCCGGGGGATAGGTTCTTTTACGCCGGATGGTTCATCCCAAACCCATGTTGCTTACTCATCGTTGCCCTCCGAAGCGGGCTTCGCAAAACTGCTGTCTTCTCGGCTTGGCGAACCCTCCTGAGGCGGGTCTCGCCTAACTCGACTTGGCGCCTTGGCGGTTAATGGCCATTTTGCGCCTCCTTGGCTTCTCTCTTATTCGTCATTCATCCTATCCTCTTCATCCTGAGTATCGATGTTAGAAATCCAGCGGCTTCCTTCTCGTTTCTTTCCGACCAACGCCGCGTATGATTCACCTCTCGCGCAAACCGCGAGTTTATGCACTTCCCGATTGACTGGTACTTCTACCCGATTCTGTTCTGCGCCTCGATCATCGCCGGCCTGATGGACACGGTGGCGGGAGGCGGGGGGCTCATCACCCTGCCCTGCCTGATCCTGACGGGAATGGACCCCGTTACCGCACTGGGCACCAACAAACTCCAGTCGTCCTTCGGCAGCTTCACAGCCTCGTACAAATTCACCCGCGCCGGGCTGGTCGATATCCGCACTGCAATGCCGGGGATCGTCCTCACCATGATTGGCGCGGTCGCAGGAACGATAGTGGTTCAGAACGTCAGCCCGGATCTGCTCAAGATGCTGATCCCCTGGCTGTTGCTGGGAATATTGGTGTATGTGCTGGTCTCTCCGAAACTGGGCGACGCCGACGTTCATCCGCGCATGAGCCCCCTCCCCTTCTACTTAGTATTCGGCCTGCTTCTCGGTTTCTACGATGGCTTCTTCGGGCCGGGCACGGGCTCATTCTGGGTCATCGCCATCGCCATGCTGCTCGGATACAACCTGACCAAGGGCACCGCCTATACCAAGGTGATGAACTTCACCAGCAACATATCCTCGCTGGCTGTCTTTCTGGTTGGCGGCAAGGTGATATTCATAGTGGGGCTCGCGATGGGTGCAGGGCAGATTCTCGGGGCGCAGATCGGCGCGGGATTGGTCATCAAGCGCGGCGCGGCATTCATAAGGCCGATCTTCATCACGATGGTCGCGCTTATGACGCTCAAGCTTTTCTACGACATCTACTTCGGGCAATAGCCACTCTCCACACTCAAACAACGCGACAGGCCGCGCAGGCGACCTGTCGAGCGAGAGAGAGAAAGGAGAGAGGAGAGTTAGTTCTTCGGGCGCACCACGTTCGACTGGACTGACTCGCAGCGCATCATGCGCAGGAGCGGCCAGACGTGGTGGCGGACGATGACAAAGTCGCGGAAGTAGGATACCATTTCGCCGGTGCGGTCTTGCGGGGCGGCGAAGTAATTCTGGAATGAAGACCGGAGCGAGAGCGCGGTCAGGATGGGGGACTTGCCCGCCATTTTCGCAACGCCCACGCACAGGAAACGCTGCAGGTTGGGCCGGGAGTCGATCAGGACCGCGTTGACATCAGGCAGATATGTGAAATAGAAGTACCTGCTGTCGCACAGCGAATCGAGCGCGTCGCCCAAGGTCTTTGCCCCGGAGAACGAAGCGGGCACCGGCAGATCGACTTCGGCGCCGCTGCCGACGATGTAGTCGAAGCCGTATTCGCGCGCAAGCTTATCCAGCGCCTCGCGAACGGTCGCGGCTGTCGGGATGACAACCGGCTTGTCGAACGGGCCGATCAGACGGGCCGGGATTCCGAAGTCCTCGGGGACTTCCCCGCGCAGTATCCGGCGAATGGGCTCGAAGCGGACGAAGTCCTCTTCTTCCATCGCCATAAATTCAAGCTTGCCCTCGGGCGTAGCCGCGAACCAAGGCAGCGACCTGCGGACCTCGAAGCTCTCACCGGGGCGGGAGATAACCTTCGAGTCGTAGTTGCGCAACGGTATCTGTACCTCGGTGACCTTTGCGGATATGTGCGGGGTGTCAACAGCTACGAGGCTGTTGCCCATGCTGTCGAGTTCGGCGATCTCGGAGGGATCCACCGAGAAGGCGATGTCCATTGACAGCGCCGAGGCTTTTCCGGTCTCGGCAAGGGCGACGGTCCTGTCGCGCAGCACCAGTTTGCCGTTCCAGCTTACCACGGCGAGGTCGAAGGCGCGGGCGACCGCGCTCGCGGCATGTTCCGGGTCAGCGGAGGACAGCGAAACTGTTGCGCGCTTGAGCCACGCGGCATTGCCGGCATCGGCGGAGATCATGAGGTCGCGCCCGAACTGGGCGCTGAAGGCCGCGGACATCTCGGCCAGCGTGAGGTGCTTCCAGCCAACGGGCGACTTGACGGAATTGTCGCCGGGCAGGTAGAACGTAGCGGCCATTACGATTATCGCCAGCGCTGCCACCAGACCAACGGCCCGGAGCGCCCCGTAGAACCGGCGTTCACTTTCCCAGCGGCTGCGCGCGAACGGTGCGGCGCCACGAAGGGTACGCGCGAGCCTCTTCTCAAAGGCAACCGGGTCCTCCGGATAGCGGCACTCGGACAGCCGGGAGAAATGACCGGAAAGCGCTGCGATATTGCCGCGCGCTTTCTCGCATTCCGGGCTCGTGCATCCGGTCTCCCCGCATACGGGGCAGACGCCGGAGGCGCCCGAAGTGTGAATGAGGTCTTTTTCCCGTTCGTTCATGGCTACAAAAACTTCTTCATCTTCCTGCGAAGGATTTCGCTCGCCCTGCAAAGCCTGCTTCTGATCGTGCCGGATGGCTCGTTCAACCGCAGGGCAATCTCTTCGCAACTCAGGTTCTGCAAGTACCTTAGTTCAACGACCGCACGATATATCGGCTTCAGTTTCTCGACCGCTTTCCTCAACTCGATGACGCTTTCGTCGCCGCTCATTGTGGACAGGGTCGAGGGGTCATCCGCCGGTTCCTCATACAGGGGTTCGGGCATCGAGGGCGATCTTGAGCGCTTGCGCACGAAAGACCGCGTTGTGTTAAGCGCGAGCCCGTACAGCCAGGATGAGAATTTCGCGTGGTCTTTAAGCCTTGGCAAAGAGCTGAGGGCGGCAAGGAACGACTCCTGAGTGATGTCCTCGGCGTCGGTAGTATTCCGGCAGCCCCTGTACGCGATGGAAAAGACCATCCTCCAGTAGCGCTCGATCAGTTGGGGGAAGGCAGCCTCGCTGCCGTCGAGCACTTGCGCGACGAGTTCTGCGTCGCTGATGCGCTCTTCTTCCCCGGGTCCACGGAGGTGGTCCATTTAACCTCGCGTCAGATAGTCGGCCTAAAGGCTCGACTCGCTGCAAAAAACTCAATACCTGTAGAAGCCGACATTGGTCTTTCTTCCGAGCCTGCCGCGCTCAATATGCTGCTTCAGCACGTCCGGAACGCTGTAGCATTCGTCCCCATGATATGCGTGCAACTGCTCGGCCATTCTGGCAATTACGTCGAGCCCGATCGAGTCCGCCAGCTTCAGCGGGCCAGCCTTATGCCCGAGGGCAAGTTCTATTGCCGTATCGATATCCTCGGGTGCATTACCCTCCTGGTACAGCTTCATCGCGGAGAGCAGGAAGACGGTGAGGAGCTTGTTGACGATAAAGCCGGGGGAGTCCTTTACAAGCACCGGCTGCTTGCCGATGCGCATGCAGAAATCCATTACGTTGTCAATGGTCTCTCTCGATGTGTCCGGAGTTGCGACCACTTCGACCAGTTTCATCACAGGCACCGGGGTGAAGAAATGGGTGCCCAGGAAACGATCCGGAGAGCCGAAGCATTCGGCAAGCTCTCTGATGGAGAACACTGAGGTATTCGTGGACACGACGGCGGTGGGCTTCACCTCGCCCTTGATCTCGGTGAACAACTTCTTCTTGGTCTCGAGATCCTCGTTCACGCATTCGATCACAAGGTCCGCGCGCTTGAGATGCTCGATGCCCACAACGAAGGCAAAGTTGCCCGCGATCTCGTACACCTCGGAGCGCTTGATCGTGCCCTTTTCGGCAGCGGTATCAAGAAACTCCGTTACCCACTTGCGGGAAGTCAGCAGTTCGTCCTTTTCCCTGCCCATCAGAGCAACCGGCACACGGTGCAGCGCACAGGAAAGGCCTATGCCAACGCCGATCTGCCCGCAGCCAACCACGGCCACGTTCTTGATCTTGATATCTGCCGGTGAACCGCTGTCGTTCTCGTTCTCGGTCATTTGATCTCCTCTGTCAGCAGTCGCGACAATTCGCGCCTGCATCTGGGGTCATCTTCTTCGAACAGTAGCTTTGCGCAGAACTCCTTCACCTCGGGGACGTACACTATCGCGTACTTCGTGGGGAACAATGCCAGTTTACCAGCTATGTCTTCCTTGGCCTTGGCGAGTTCCGCCTTTTCCTTGTCAGTCAGGTTTGCGGCTCCAAGCTTCTCGTTGATCTCAACCAGTTGCTTGTTCAGCCTTTCCTCTTCGGCCTTCATTGCATCTGGCTTGGCCTTGTCGGCTGCCTGAATGTACTGGAATGCCCGATAGACGGTAAAGCGAACCTGCCATTCAGGAGCGTTGCACCAGGCCTTGAGCACTTCCACGGCAGCGGGAGTGTTTATCCAGCCGACCACTTCCAGCAACTGTCTGCGCTGCTGTATCGGCAAGGTCTCCGGCTTCGCGTCGACAATCGCCTTGAGCCCGAAATCGCCCAGAGCGGCGAGCGCTCTACCGGAAATATACCGTATGGAAATGAGTTCTGCTCCGCAAGTTTCGATAAAGAACGGTGCAAGCGACTCCGCTTTCAGTGCCGAAAGCGCCGAAAGGATCTGCAACTTCTCGCGCTCCTTCTCCGAATTGCCGATCATAGCCATCAATTGCGGGATGACATCCTTGTCGCCAAGATAGGCCGATACGCGGGCTACCGCGCGCAGGAAGGGAGCCGCGGATTCCTTGAGAGTCGGGTCGTCAAGTGCCTTGTGCAACCAGGGGATGTAGGCGGGAGATCCGAGCGAGTAGATCATGTTGAGCCCGTCGCTGCGGATCTGGATATTCTCACTGAATAGCAGATTGCCGACCGGCTCGATGGCAGCGTCGCCGATTGACCGGAAGTAGTCCATAAAGGCCTCGAACTCGAGGCCGGAGCCATTTTCCGGCAGGTCAGCGAGGACGTCCTTCAGGATAGAGACGCCCCTGCGCCTCAATTCGGCGCGGCAGGCATTCACGGCATCGATGTTCTCACCGACCCGCCAGAGCTCGGCGACGTCCCAAAGCTGGCGGAAGGTGGCGGTCTGGATGTCCTTTGGAAGACGCGCGATTATCGCACGGTCGCCTACGGCAAGCTCCGGTGCAACAGATGGAGATGGCGCGGCGGTTGCCGCGACAGTTGGCTGGGTGGTCTGAGGACTGTCCGTTGCGACGGGCTTGGTGCCTTCGTTACAGCCGGTGAAGATCAGAGCGAGCACGCAAATGGCGAATATCAGCCGTTTCACTTCTTCACCTCCACGGTCGGAACGTCATAGGCAATGCCGATCCAGTTCATCACTCTCAGTTCTCCGTCCTTCAGCGCTGAAGTGTAGAAGTCCGGGCCGCCCATATTGATCAGGATCCCAAGCGAGACCGTGCCGCGAACCTCGGGCGCGTCGCCCTGTGTGAGGCCGCTCAGGCCGCTGTAGCTGTCCATTCCATCTCCGCCGTCGAGGTGAATCCCGACGCCGTTGGCATTGGCTCCGCCGAAGGTAATCCCGCTGCCCTGGTAGTAGTCGTTTCCCTCCAGGTCTATCAGTGCACCGACGCCCCAGTCGTGCCCTCCGCCCAATCCAACGCCATATCGGCAATAGTAATGGTCTTTGCCGGAGCGGTCGAGCAGGACTCCCGCGGAAAGGTGTATGCCCGATCCGCCGGAATACTGCGTCGAGATGTAATTGTCGTTGCCTCCGCCATC
>JBAZOJ010000195.1:0-7058 GCA_041648755.1 Candidatus Brocadiia bacterium | reverse complement strand
GACAATCGTGTCGTGCTGAAGCCTGAGTACGAAGGAGTTGCCGTCCAGGACAATTTCTTTGTTGTCAGAAGATGGAATCATCTGGGCCTTCTTACGCGCGACGGGCGGGTTATCAGCGCCTGCAGAAATATGTACGTCCAGATCGCTGATGACTTCTACGAGACCAGTTCCTGGCACGATGTAGGCCACAGGAAGGAGGAAACCGTCGGCCCCTTTGCGGTGACGACGTTCGGCCTGCCAGGTGGCGGCTGGTCACACGAGATTTTCCGGTTGGATGGCACTCCGGCGCTGGGCGAAGGTTTCGTCTTCGACCGTGCCATTCGCGGCAAGTACATCGCAGCCATGAGGGTTGCCGACCGCAAAGTGCGTGTCTTCGACTTGCAGGGGAACGATGTTGGCGGGCGAGACTTCCACGAAGTCGATGGTTCACGCAAGTTTCCCTTTATCATCGCACGGGTGAGCACCGCGCAGATGCTCTACGATGACGATTTCAAGAGAGTCTCCCAGTTGGAGTTCAACGCGATAGGAGTATTCTCCGAAGGGCTTTGCCCCGTTCGGATCGGCTCACGATGGGGATTCATCGATTTGACCGGTGCCCTTGCCATTCCGGCGGAATTTGCAGGGGTTTCCCATTTCTCGGAGGGGTTGTGCGCTGCTGGCGCTCGTCTTCCGCCAGGCAATGAGATGGACGCAGGCAAGTCCACCAACTTCGGATCCCAAGACTGGAGCGAGACTCCCAAGGGGTACATTGACGCATCCGGCAAGTTCGTGGTTGCGCCGAAATACAGCATTGCCGGAGATTTCCGGGGGGGAATCGCCAAGGTCTCCACGAGCCCAGCCGGAACAAAAGATGTCGCCTACAAGTACATCGACAAGACGGGAGCGGAGATCACGCCCGACAAGGACAGGCTGAACCCACCGAAGCAGCTTTGTGAAGCGGTAAGCCTGACGAATGACAAGGACCTTATCTGGAGCGCGACAGGAAACCTGATCTGCCGGAAGGTTTGGTCCGCAGAGTATGACCGAACGATGAGGCTCGTCGTCTATGGCAAGAGCGGCAATCATGGGATTGTCAACCCGGAGTCAGGTTATGTCGGGCCAATGTTCTTCGAGGAGATCAAGCCGTTGAGTGCCCAGCTTGTCATCGCAAAGGACTACCGTGGTTGGATCATCATGGACCGCAATGGCTTGCAGATTGGCGATATGTATGGAGCCGTCGGGATTCTAACGGAGGGGCGTGCTTCGGTGCGTCAGTTTTCCGCAAGGAAGTACGGATACGTTGACGAGCGTGGCGAAGTAGTGATCGAGCCGAAGTACCTTGACGGACAGCCATTTTCAGAAGGAGTGGCAGCAGTGTCAGACGGGTCATGGGGCTTCATCGACAAGAAGGGCGACTGGGTTGTCAGGCCGAAGTATGAGGGTGCGGACCCATTTCGAGGCGGACTGGCATCGGTGAAGCTGGGGGGCAAATGGGGAGTCATAGACAGCACTGGCCAGGTGGTCATCCCGTTTGGATACGAGGCGCCGGTACGGTTCGATGGCGATGTCGCGCCTGCCAAAGTCAAGACGCTGTACGGGTGCATCGACTGCAAAGGCAGCGTTGTAATCGAGCCGCGTTTCGACTATATGGGTAGCTTCAGCGACGACTTGGCTGTCGTGCAGGTGGGGGAACTGCGGGGGGCAATTGACGGACGGGGGGATTTCGCGATCGAGCCCAAGTATGCCCTGCTTGAACGACTCGGCGAGGGTATCCTTGCTTACTCGCTGCCGCCTTTCCCAACTCGCATGGGGCTGATGAAGTCAAGCGGCGAGATCATCTGCGAGCCCATGTTTGACGGCCTCAAGAGGCTCGGGGAAGGGAGGTACGCGGCCAGGAGGAACGGAGTCCAGGACGCCATCTGGGGGTTGATAGATGCCTATGGCCGCTGGATTGCCACCCCCGCGTTCATTGACATCGCCGAGTTCAGCGAAGGGCTCGCGGCCGCGGAAGTTACCACTGGCGGAGAGAGGCTTTGGGGATTTATTGACAAGGCCGGCATGTTGTTGATTCCCCCCGTTTTCCAAAGTGTCGGCAGTTTCTGTGAGGGATTCGCATCCTTTAGAGCGGGTCAGTTCCATGGGTTCATTGATCGGCAAGGCAATGTGATTATTCAGCCGAAGTATGACAGTGTGTCTGACTTCCACAGAGGTGTAGCGGCCGTAAGAGTCGGGATCCCGCCCAGCTTTCTCATCAATCCCCGGGACGAAGTGGTCTCACCGGGCGGAATCGCGATAGGCGGTCCTGTCCCGAACGGCTACATCGCGCATCCAGTGGAACCTCGCGATGGCGGTGAGATTGCGTATGGCGTGGTTGACGAAAAGGGGAAGTTCATCATCGATCCGAGTTTTGAATGGCTCGCGGCGCCGGATGGCCGGTATCCTCTGAGTGGAAAGAAGGACGGCAAGCGGTGCCTCGTTGATGAAACTGGCAACACGACCGATCTTGAATCGGATGCAGGATCGCTGACATCGTTTAGCGCAGGCTATGCGAGCTACTTCGTTCCCGGAGTAGGAACGCGGTTCATTGATCGAACCGGCCGGGTGGTTTTCACGTGGCCGTTCACGGTTTGGGGTTTTTCGGAAGTGAGAGTGCCACCACACGCTGTCGGCAAGCGGAGGTAACACACTAAGCGAGGTGAGTATGAAAAGAGCCGTACCAATAGTCGTTTGTCTGCTCCTCGCTGCAGCGACCGGATGCTGCGAGGAAGTTGCGCCTCCGGCGAAGGCCGGGGATACCGTGCTGCTTTGCCCGGCCGCTTTCGGCCCTGAAGGGGGCGGTTGCGGCCTGATCGACCGCGACAACAATCTGGTGCTGAAGACCGATTACCAGAGCATCCTTGTGCAGGACCACTTCCTTGTCGTGCGGAACCGGGACAGGATCGGGCTGCTCACGCGCGATGGGCGCCTGGTCTCCCCCTGCATCAGCACGTGGATCAGCGTCGAGGGCAGGAGCTTCGGGCCCTCGGGGGACGGCAAGATAATCCAGCATTATGCGGGTGCAAGCACGCAGTTCGCTGTGGCCGGAGGCGAGAATCCCGGCGCGGTCGCGCAGGGCGCGACGGCGTTTCGCCTGGATGGAACGCCAGCCCTGGGGGATGAGTACCAGTTTGTCAGAATGCTGGCCGGGAAATTCGGCTCGGGCGCGCGCAAGGCGGACGGCAAGATTCGCGTGTTCGACGCTGCGGGGAACGATGTCGGGGGTCGCGACTTCGACAAGGTCGAAGTTACCGAGGGGATGCCGTACATCCTCGCGACGGCCGACGGCAAGATTGTGCTGTACAACTCGGATTTCAAGCGCGCCTCGTCGATAGAGGCTGATCAAGTCGGCACATACTCCGAAGGGCTGTGCGCGGTGAGGATCGGCAAGCGTTGGGGCTTCATCGACGCCGAAGGGAACCTCGCGATACCCGCAGTGTTGGAGGAAGTGGGGTCTTTCCGGGAAGGCCTGTGCTCCGCCGGGGCTCGCATAAAGCCGGACGGCGAGATCGACATGGAGGAACACAAGGATGAGCATCCCAACTTGCCCTTTGGTTACTCCGCTCCAATGGGCTACATAGACCGGGCAGGGAAGTTCGTGATCAAGCCGAAGTACACCATTGCGGAGCCATTCAATGACGGCGTGGCCCGAGTTTCGACGTCGGGGCGCGGGATGCACGTGATACGCTTTACGTACATCGACAAGACCGGCGCGGCGGTCGAGGAAAGGGAACCGCCGAAGGCGCAGCCGATCAAGATCTGCGACGCGGTGGTGCTCACTCCGGACAAGAAGCTGATCTGGAGCGCTGACGGCACGCAGATAAGTGCTGAAGTCACCGCCGCCGTTTACGACCCGGGGACCAAGCTCGTGTTCTACCGCACGAAGGATATGTGGGGAATAATCAACCCCGCAACGCGCTTCGTGGGGCCTGTGAAATATGGCGATCTGAAGTCCTGGACGGGCGGTTTGGTCCTGGCCGGTGAAAGCTGGAACTGGTATCTCATCGACGGCAGCGGCCAGCAGATTGGCGACGGATATGCCAGCATCGAGTTCCCCGTCGAAGGGCTTTCGCTGGTAAAGGAGCGATACACGCAGAGAGTGGGCTATGTCGATGCGACCGGGAAGACCGTCATCGCGCCGACGTACTCCTCGGGGCAGTCTTTCTCGGGGGGCAGGGCTGCCGTGTTCGACGGCGCCTGGGGATTCATCGACAAGGCAGGCAAATGGGTGGTCGAGCCCAGGTTCGACAGGGCGACTTCATTCTGGAATGGCATGGCGACGGTGGCCCTCGGCGGGAAATGGGGCGCCATTGATGCGACCGGCAGGCTCGCAATACCGTTCGCGTACGACGAGCCCGTGTATTTCACCGGAAACGTGGCCCCGGTCAGGCTTCCGACGAAGTGGGGATGCCTGAACGCGGACGGGAAGACGGTCATCGAGCCGCAATTCGACAGCATCGCGAGCTTCACATCGGGAATCGCTATCGCGGGGCAGGGCGGCCTGTACGGGGCGATCGACGCCACGGGCGCCTGGGTCATCCCGCCGAAATACTTCCGGCTCGAGCATCTGGGAGAGGGAGTGCTTGCCTACACAACTTCGCTGTTCCCCATGCGAGCGGGCCTGATGGATGCGGGAGGGAAAATCCTCTGCGAGCCGCTGTTTGACAAGTGGCGGAAGATGTCCGAAGGCAGGCTCGGAGTGGCCGCCCTCGGATCGTACGGGTACACATGGGGGTTCGTGGACCACGAAGCAGGATGGGTAGTTACGCCGCAGTACAAGGAGGTCGGAGACTTCCGGGAGGGCATTGCGCCGGTCTGTCCGGGAGGGGACGCCGGAGGGATGTGGGGATTTATCGACAAGACCGGGGCCGTCGTGTCTCTTCCGAGGCGCCCGCGCCTTGACCGCATTTCGGAAGGGCTCGCGCGCTACTTCGAGGCCGACCGCTGGGGCTATGTGGACCGCAAGGGAAACGTGATTATCGAACGGAAGTACATCGAGGCAGGCGATTTCCGGCGGGGAGTTGCGCAAGTGGCGACGGTCGGGTGGCACAGGTTCCTGATCAATACTAAGGGTGAGGAGGTCTCGCCGCGCGATGTCGAGATCGGCGAGAGGGTCGTGAACGGCTTCATCGCAAGGAAATCCAGCGTGGAAGACTCTTCAAAGTGGCTCTGCGGCGTAACAGACGACAGCGGAAAGTGGATCATCCAGCCGGAGTATTCGGAACTGAGGAGCTATGAGGGCCAATACCCGCTGTTCGGAAAGAAGGATGGGAAGCCCTGCTACGTTGACGAGAAGGGGACAGTCCTCTTCGTCGATGCGGGCGCGGAGAAGTTGTCACCCTACAGTGGTGGCTACGCACATTACTTTGTCCTTGGGATTGGCAACCGCGTCATTGACCGGACTGGCCGGGTGGCCTTCACGTGGCCGTTTGAGATGCGGAATTTCGAGGAGGTTCCGCTGCCGCGCAGGGCCGCCGGGGAAGCCAAGTGATCCCGACTACTGAAGCATGAGGTAAAGATGAAACGAGCTTTTCAATTAGCTGTCTGCCTGTTCCTTGCGTTGGTTGCGATTTGCATCGAAGACGTGACGCCGTTTCCGCGCGATTCCGGCGCAACCGCAGACGAGATGGTAACGCTGTTTCAGACCAGTCCCCTGCAGGCCTTCGGAAACTGGGGCCTAATGGACAGAAGCAACAAGGTGGTCATCAAGCCTGAGTATGAGGAGATACTGGTCCGCGGGAACCTCGCTGTTGCCAAGGACGAGTTCGGCATAGGGGTCTTCACGACCGACGGCGTATGCCTGGCGCCCTGCATATTTGACATGGTGCTGGCTAACGGCGCATTGTTCGACAGTAGCAGAATGGGATGGGGAGTCGCGGCCGGACGAAAACCCCCAACGACCATACCTGACATGCCCATCATCCTTGCGAGCAATTGGCGGTCTGGGGAAACAGAATGGGATGGCCTTGCCTTGCGGATGGACGGCACACCGCTTTTGAGTGCGGAATACAGATTCAGGGAACTCATCGGAGATAAATATCTTCTTGCGGCAAGGATCCTGGATGGGAAGCTGCGCGTTTTCGACGCGGAAGGCAGTGATGTTGGAGGACGCGATTTCGACGACTTTGCCCGGCCCAATTTTGCCCGTCGCACCCAGGATCTGCCTGTCCGGTGGGGTTGGCTCGTGTACACAGACAAGCCGCCCGATCCGCCGCTGCTGCTTATGCGTGCAGGCGGGAAACTGCTGGTCTATAGTGCGTCCTTACAAAGGCTGTCGGACGCGGAATTCGATGAGGCCGGCGGTTACTCCGATGGGATGCTCTCAGTCAGGATTGGCTCCCGGTGGGGCTTTGTGGACGCGGAGAGCAAGCTTGCCATTCCGCCCCGATTTGACTGGGTCTCGGCGTTCTTCGAGGGATTCTGCGTCGTTGCGGCGCGGCTGCTCCCGAATGGAGAATTCGACCCGAAGGACCTCACCAATCCTGCTCAGCAAGGGGATAGGCCTTACGATGTGCCTCTCGGCTACATTGACAAGAAGGGAGACTTCCTGCTGAAGCCGCAGTTCAGACGTGCTGACGATTTCGAAAACGGCATAGCGCGGACCAGTACAATTAGTGCGGACATATTCAGTTCCGCATTCACATGTTACGACAAGTCGGGTCAGAAGATCGTCCCTGACAAGATGATGCTCGGTCATTATGAACTACTCGGTGACAGGATTATCTGGGACTCCAATAATCTGTTGCACTGGAAGAGCAACGGCGAACTGATAGTCTACTACAGTGTTTACGCTACCTATGATGCCAAATCCGGCCTTGTGTTTTTCGAGGAACAGGGGTGTAAGGGCTTCATCGACCCCCGGCACCGCTTCGTGTGGTCTACGATGTGCGAGGAGATAAAGCCGTTTGCAGAGGGTCTGCTCCTCGTAAAAGAGAAGGGGAAGGCGAGGCTGATAAGCTACTCCGGACAGCAGGTGGGCCCCGACTATGCCGAGGTAGGGAATCTCAGCGAGGGCTTTGCCTTGTTCAGGATGCCTGATTCCT
>JBAZOJ010000194.1:0-7062 GCA_041648755.1 Candidatus Brocadiia bacterium | reverse complement strand
CGGCGTCGCGCTGGTGATGGTCGTGCTGATTCTCGCAGGCATACTCGCTATCGCCCTGCCCCTCGCCTACATCAGCCGTTCGAACGAGACAAGCTCCGCGCGCACCCTCGACCAGGAGACCGCAAGGCGTTTTGCCGTTTCCGCGCTGGAAATGGCCAAGGGCCAGCTCCGGCGGGGGAGTTACGAGAATGAATTCCGCGCAACCTATCCCCCGCCCACGCTTTCTCCCACGCCCACCCCGACCAACGCGGCCAACCTCGTCCCCTACACCACCCCCGATTACGACGCTCATCCCGAGCTGGTCGTCCCCTCCGCTGAGCTCGACGCTGCAATCCCTCCCGTCCTGCCCAACGGCGACACGCTCTCTGTAAGCGTTGAGGTAGAGGATGAACAGGGGAAGATCAACCTCAATTCCGTAACCCCGCTGATTCTGCGCGGCCTCTATCTGGCCGTCTTCCGCATAGATGTCGCATCGCTTTCCTCTGACGACCGCGCGGCCCTGAAAGCCCGCTTTGAGCATGTAATCGACCCCATCGCGATGGCGCGCTTCTCGACGGGCACTTACACCCCCCTTCGCTCTGTGGAGCAGATCCGCAACTTCGCTATGACCGACGGCAACGATACATACCAGTTGACCGACGCGGAATACGACGCCCTCAAGCCCTTCCTTACCGTGTACTCGTGGCGTCCGTCTGCCGATGGGTTTACGCGGGTCTCCGAACATTCGTTTGTATTTGGCGCCCCGCCCACTTCGCTTGACTTCGCCGTTTCCTTCCGTGACTGCCCCTACCGGGTGGACTACCTCGATGGTGACAAGATGGTCGTAAAGACCTACTACCTTCTCCCGCAGATGATCACCGATGCTGTAACCGGCCTAGTCTCGTACTTTGTCACCGTGCCCGAAGCCCCGCCGTCTAACTGCTATTACGCCGCATTCACTCGCGAGGAATTCCACCCCGTCAATATCAACAATGCGCCCTTCACCGTCCTGCTCGCATTCTGCCTGGCGCCGCTCGACATTGATGACCCCAAGTTCTCTCTATCCGACGCAATCGCTGACGCCAAAGGGATGAAAGCTGTCGGGCGTGTGCGCAACATCACCTCGACCACAGGCGGCTACACGCTGGAACTGATCCCTGACTCGGATGATTTCACTTTCAAGGTGCCTTCCCTTGTCGCGTGCGGCCAATCGTATTTCAGCGTTTCCTACGACAGTGCCACAACGCTGAAAAGCTCTGACGACCTCTCAGGCCTTATCGCTTCCGACCAGCGCCCCCTGGATATCTCAACCGTGGTTCTTGGCTACAACAACCTCTTCACTACTGCTGAGCAGACTGAAGTGCCCCCATTCGCCACTTACCTGGCTCAGGCGAACAGAGCCCTGTTCACCCGTGTCTCGTACGACATCTATACTTTGCGGTCAGAATGCTCGCTTCAGTCCCCGGAAGGTCTTGAAAAAGCGCATTGGCTTGTCACTGAGGTCGTCAACGTGGGCGGGCCGCGCCTTGACGATACCGCGCCACTGTCGTTCGACAACCTGACCGACTTCGGTGGCAGTTTCGGCACTACGAACTCGTCGGTTTCTTTTGCAGGGCCGCAGAAGCGCGAGATCACCGCCTCCTGGGCAATTGACAACGCGCCCGGCGCTTCCGGCTTTTTGGAGACCGCCCCGCCATCCTTCTGGCTGTCGCCCGATATCCAACTGGACCTGCCCTTCAGTGACGGCTCCGGAACATATGCGTGGTTCGGGGTTCGCAGCAATACCAGCTCTGCTTCAATGAACCAGAGCGCTATGCATATCGCCGGGTGGTTCGCCAATGCGTTGGAAGCCCACCCCACCTCCCGCAAAGTGCTTGCATATTCGCGCGCTTCCAGTCGTAGATCTTTCTTCTCGGAAAGAGACGACCAATCCATTTTGGCCGACGACATCGGCCCTACGTACGTCGATATTGTCCCGGGCAATGATTGTTTTGCGGTTGGCGGGTGGTTCAAGGCTCAGGGCTGGGATCCTTCTTCTGACACGACGATGCATCGTCTGTTTGGGGTGCAGCCTGCAACTGCAGGGGTAACCGGGTCAACACAGCTATACATCCAGAACGGGCTTTTGACACTCCGCGTGGAGGACGACAACGGCGTGGCGGGCACTTTCAGTTACCGTCTGACCGCGCAGAACTTCCCCCGCGAAACCTGGATGTATATCGTCTGCCACATCGGAGGTAACCAGCCGGGCCAGTGCTCCATCTTCGTGGATAATCGCCCCGTCCTGCTCGAATACTCGACATCCGCTTCCCGGTCGGACGGTTACTGCATTGGATTGACTGGGAAGTGGCCCTGCACCTTTCCGGTCATCACGGCCGACGTGGACGCCGACCCGGCAACGCTGGATGTTGACTCAACCGAAGGCTACCCCGACACCGGCTACATGCGCGTCGAGGACGAGGTTATCTTCTACGGCGCAAAGACGGCCACATCTTTCCTTTCGCTGCGCAGAGAGATTGGCGGCACCAAGCCTTCCCTCCTCCCCGTCGGCACGAAGATACTGCCCGCCGCGATAATCGCGGGAGGGTTCGATTCCGCGTTTTGGCACGGAGGCACCCCAAAGGTGGGCGATGAGGTAACACTGCTCTCCTATACAGCCTCCTCCAAGGACAGAGTCTTCAGGAAATCCGGCCGTGACCCGCAGAAAATGACGCTCGATATGGACTCGGTATTCGACCAAGGTCCAGGCGCATATGCACACGTCTTTTGCGCACCCAAAAACGCTGCCTTCTCAACCACTCTTCCTCTGGATGAGAATGTCTTCGTGTTCTGCGGCACGTCAAGTACAACAACTTCGGGCGACCCCGAGACCGGAAAAGTGCAAGTCTTTTTCTTCTCGGCACCGGGCAAGGACGACGGGTTCGTGGGCGACTCGGGCTTTGAATTCATCGCCAAGCCAAAGAATCCCCCCTGTCGCATTACTGACAACATTGACCCCACGACAACAGAGATCTATCTCTCATATAGTATCTCCGATGCGATCTCTTTCCTCGTTCAGGTTGACGACGAGATTATCGGGATATCCAAGTTGAATGGAGTCTATTCCCCTGCTCAGCGCGGGATGCTCGGCACTACCCCCGCCGCACACAAGGCGGGTACCTGGGCGCTGCCTCTGGACTGGTTCTCAGTCGCCCCGTTGCCCGTGGACCTCGACGCAAACACTACATCATACTTGGATCCCACGAATGCCTTGGCGTATAACCGCTGCTCGAGAATCGACGACGAGATCGTGCGGATTTCCTATGAATACCTTCCAGCGGAGAAAATCTATGTGTACAAGTTCGCCAGGGGCGTCTTCGGCTCGGTCCCCGCTGCGCACACCGCTGGCACTCTCGCAGTGCAGTTCCCCTGCCTTGCGCCCTCGGTTTACGACTTTGACGACAAGAACGGAACACAGACCAACTATTTCGAATTCCGCCGCAACCGGCCCGGCGCACGGTTACTGGGATTGACCTGGTCCGAGCTTCTCCCCGCCGACCCCTACGTGCTGCTGCACTTCTGGGCCGATGTCGCCGATGACCGCGACTTCGTCCGCGAGCCGGTTTCCCCAAACGTCTTCCACTTCACCTCCAAATCCACTGACTTCTCCATTTCTCGCGGCTCCGAGCCCGTTATCACCGACAACTACACCATACGAGTGATGAACGAGTATCTTCGCGGCGCCTGGCTGCCCAACGACCCCACGCGCCATTCATGGAAATTGCTGCCACAGGTCGATAAGATAGACTTGTGGGTACAGGAGCCGGATATCGTCTTCGAGCATACGGAGAGGCCATGAAAAAAGGTTATTCGCTTCTCGAACTGCTGATCGCCGTTTCGATCTTCCTTGTGCTGGGCGTTGCATTGGCGGTCTTCCTTCGCTCCAGCGTCATCAACTGGCAGACGACCAGCGAGGCCGCCGCGCTCGATATCGAGGCAAATGCCCTCCTCTCCCAGATCCGCAATGACCTCGCCGGGGCCTTTCCCCGCACCTCCGAGCCCTCTGACCGGTATTGCACCTGCGTGTGGAACAGCGGCAGGCCGGTCATTACGTTCTCATCCGTAACACCTCCCGACATGGAGTCTTCGCTGGCTATGGCGGGAAACGGAATTGACGACGACGGCGATGGCAAGATCGACGAGGAAATCCCCAACGGGCTCGACGATGACGGCGATTTTATGATAGACGAGGATTGCGCCAAGCCACCCTATCCCTGCAACATTATGTACGCAAGCGACCCATGGCGCGTTGACAGCGCAAACAACCTTCTGCCCCTGCAGCCCAGGCTTTGGCGGGGAATTCGCTGGGGAGTAGCGTTGGGTTCCTCGCTGACAACCTTTCCGGATGAGATCGGCCACCACCTCGTCCCTATCTCTGACCATGTTCTCTTCTTTGAGATTCGGTTCGGGGTGACCGGTACGACCACATGGGATACGACCGTTTCCCCCGTTGCCAAGACCGGCCCGCGCGGGCCTGAAGTCAAGTGGGACGCCTACAGGATGCTCGCGCCCGAGATGATGGGCTCGGCATCGTTCCCCGTAGGCTGGCGCGACTTCGCCTATCCCCCGATGGGAGTATCTACTCCCGACGAGTATGTTCTGCCTCAGCGCGTCCTTGTCATCCTCGGAATGGTGCCCGAAGCGGAGGCCAGGTACTCCCTTGCCCGCAATATCACAGCGGGCGATACGGAGATACCCCTTGACACCACCGACGGCGTATATGCGCGAAGCGGCGAGGAAGATGCCGATGTCACCAATGTGCTCCTGATTGGCAACGAGTGGGTGACTTTCTCGGACGTTGACGTGAACAAGGTCTTTGTCCGGACGCGGGGCTCGCGGTTTTCCACAGCACAGGCGCACACAGCCGGGACACCGGTCTGGTTCCCTCGCGTTTACTCGATAGAAGTATATTTACCGGGTGGCATCCTCCCGCGATAGCGCGAGCCCACCCATCAATTGCGCGATCTGCAACTCCGAATAGCGTTTGCATAGACGGGCGTTATACTTTAGCCGGGGAAACACAAGGGCTTTGATCGCCTGCATCCCCGTCCCGGAGTGTAAATGGAATTTGAACAGTCCTGGGGCCATCATACAAGAGAGAACACCGGCGTCGCGCTGGTGATGGTCATCCTCATCCTCGCCGGGCTGCTCGCCATTGCCGTGCCCCTTGTGTACATCTGCCACTCCAACGAGACCAGCGCCGCCCGCACCCTCGACCAGCAGATTGCCCGGCGCTACGCGCTGTCTGCCCTGGAACTCGCCAAGGGCCAGCTTCGCCGCGGCACCTACGAAAACGAATTTCGCGCGACGTATCCCCCTCCAACGGCGTTTCCGACGCCCACCCCAGCCAACGTAGCCAATCTCGCCCCCTACAACACCCCCGACTACGATGCAGACCCCGAGCTGATCGTGCCCCAGGCCGAGCTTGACAAGGCCATCCCCAGGGTGCTGCCCAACGGCGATACACTCTCCGTCAGCGTCGAGGTCGAGGACGAACAGGGCAAGCTGAACCTGAACTCCATCACCCCCCGCCTTCTGCGCGGCCTCTATATGGCCGTCTTCCGCATCGACGCAATGGCGCTCTCCGCCGACGACCGCGCCGCCCTCAAGGCGCGCTTCGAGCACCTGATCGACCCAATCGCGATGCTGCGCTTTTCATCGGGCTCGTACACTCCGCTGCGATCGGTCGAGCAGATACGAAACTTCTCGACCACTGACAACGGCACTACCTACCAGTTGACGGAAACCGAGTACGAGGCTATGCGGCCGTTTCTGACGGTGCATTCGTGGAGACCCAGCGCGGACGGATTCGGTAGGGAAACGGAGATCAAAGACCTCCGCCAGGAACCCCAATTTGACTTCTCCGTGTTCAGTTATGACTGCCGCTATCGAGCACAGTACTTCGACGACAACGGGGCCATCCTGGTCACGCGCTTCCTGATGTCAGAGCGAGTTATCGATCCCGCGACCGGGAAAGCAAAGACAATACTGTCTTTCCGTGAAAACGCGCCGTCAGGCGCCTCCAAATGTGCTTTGTCGGCCGAGGCATTCCATCCGGTCAACGTCAACAGTGCGTCCCCTGCGGTTCGCCTCGCATTGTGCCTTGCTCCGCTCGACTTCGACAATCCCGCCTTCACCCTCCAGCAGGCGATTGACGCTGCTGCTGGAATAAAACCGTCCGGGCAGGTCTTGAGCATTACGTCCAACACAGACGGATCGGTGATCGAGCTTGCTCCCGGCGCCGACGATCTCACGCAGAAGGTGCCGTGTCTTGTCTCTTGCGGAAACTTTTACGTTCAGGCTTCGACCGTGGATGCAACCCATCTGAAGTGTGAAGCAGACCTGTCGGGACTTGCAGAACTAAGCGGGCGTCCGCTTGTCCTTGGCACTGTACTGTCGCACTTCGGGCACCTTTTCACCCGGTCAAACCCCTACAAGACTTCGCCGCTTAACGACTATCTCATGGCGGCTCGCAGAGGCATCCTCTCATTCGTCTCGTTCGACAACTATACCGTTCACGCAATCTCCTCCCTGCGGTCGCCGAATGGGCTCGAAAGGGCACGCTGGGAGATAACCGAGTGTGTCGCAATCGGGGGTCCCCGGGTGGATGACGCCGGACCGCTGCCCATTGACTACCGCACCGCACCTGGTGACAACTGGTCCTGGAGCAGCAGTTCCATCTTTCTGCGTCCGCAGAAGTGCCGTTTCTGGTCTCCCTGGAAGATGGACCACCTACTCGACGCATTGGGCTTTCCTGAGACGGTCCCCGGTTCAGTCTGGCTATCTCCCGCATTGGACAGCAATTGCTGCCAAACGCCTGGCGGGGCTCTGATGTACTATTCCACGGTCTCAGGTGGGGGCGGGGGTGGAAGCGGATGTAATCCCCCTGCTCCACACGTGTCACGTTGCCAGGATCCATCGGGACGAATCTGGATCGGAAATCGCGAACGGCCTTTCATCTACCTTCGGGAGTATAGCAGCCTGCAATACACTTCGGATCGCGAAAACGGGCTCCTGTGCGCCAATGACATCGGCACCCCTTTT
>JBAZOJ010000193.1:0-7116 GCA_041648755.1 Candidatus Brocadiia bacterium | reverse complement strand
TGTACGCTTGTAGACTGTACTTTCCATATACCGCATCCGGATCGAGGCACTGGCCTTTTCTTTTCCCAAGGCTTGGGCTCGACTACATGGTAACTCCGTAGGCGCCGCGAAGGAGGGTCTCCGGCCAAGGGCTTTCTGAAAACGTCTTCTTGATTTTGGAACGCGCAGTTGTAAAATGCGTGGCGTGGTCAAATTCGAACGACTTCCTGTCAGCAAATTCACAGAATGCCCGGCATGCACGCTCGCCGGGATACGAGAGGGAGATGCCATGAGTAAAATCCATGGATACATCCGCCCGTGCTTCTGAGCGTGCTCCTTTGTCTTCCCGGCGGGAAGACACTCCCACGCTTAACCCGACGTACCGTCGCGCGTTCGCACTGCGAGGCCACGCCTCCTCGCGTGCCTGACTGCGTTCTGCAGCAACCATCTGTCCAACCTATGCAGTCGTCCGCGCCCGTTGCCTCTGTTACCGAAGGAGGCAGGGCGTAGATTTCCTGTCGCGCAAAGAGTTTCTTTCCCCCTCAGAAAGTGGATTTTGAAAGGAGTCGTATGTATCGCTTTTTTGTCTGCCTGATTGCTTTGGCCGTGCTTTGCATCCCGGCCTCGACCGCATTCGCAGCCTGCGAGGAAGTCACGATCAACGTGACGCTTACCGTGGTTGGCCAGTACACCGATAACACCACCGACTACAACGCCGACGCGCCCGATGCGGTCGGCAATTTCTCGACCGGCGTGAACATCACGCTGGATAACAGGTGCACGGACAAGGTCTCCACCTCGATGTACCTGTACAACTTCACCCCGATTGTTGACGTGAACAATGCGGACATCGCGGTCTGCTACGCCTACATCAGCATAGAGGACTTCGTCAGCGAGGGCGTGACGCTCACCGTCGGCGGACTTTCCCTCGGATGGGAAGGGCGGACTTCACTGGGATCGGGAATCGTCTCGAAGATCGACCCTTCCAACATGGGTAGTTACTTTGTGCTATATGCTTTCCCGGTCGGGATGCAGGTCAAGTATGCCTTCAGCGAAAGCACTTCAATTGAGCTGACGTACAGCAAATTCATCGAGAATTCCGGGCGCCCCGGGTTCACCAACTCCGACGACCTCGACCTGTACTATGTGTGCTTCAACCATGCCATAGACGAAAGCGCCAATGTGTTCGGGGCGTTTTTCTACTGGAACGACCAGAAAGAAGTGCTGCCCGGCAAGATATGGATGCTCGACGCGGGAATTACCCATCTCATGATGGACGGCTGCCTCGACCTCTACGGCGAGTTCGTTTATCAGGGCGGCACGGCCCACGCGGCGGCCACCGACCTCGGAGCATTCGCCTTGAACGCTGGCTGCGAATACACCTTTGCGGATGTCGCATCAGCCCCGTATCTCGGCCTCAACGTGACAGCCTACAGCGGAGCCAAGACTGGCGCAACCGCGACGGCCGCCTATGACAGGTACACAGCGAACATGAACCTGACTCTTATCGCCGAAAACGACTACTTCGGGCAACTCCAGAACTGGACGCCCGGCTGGATGGGCGTAAAGCTGATGGGCGGACTGAAGAAGATCGACGGAGGCAAGTTCAGCGCCGACTTCATCTTCGGTTATTACAGGGCGATGGGCGACATATCGCCTGTCGGACGCGGCAAGGGCCTCGGATATGAAGTAGATGCTCTCGCTGAATACAACTATATGGAAAACCTCTACTTCGTGCTGGGGCTCGGATACTTCAGTCCCGACGATGACCTGGCAGGGCCGGATCCTGATGGCGTCTGGCGTGTCGTATTTGCGGTGACAGCGCAGTTTTAGCGCACTCGCCACGGATGGTCTGTCAGCGAAGGCCACCTTCGCAAGGAGGAACATGTGAACCCGCTTTATTCCTGGATCGCAGTGATCGTTTACTCGCTGCTGATGGTGTACATCGGTTACGTCATAATGAAGCGCCCGGGCAAAGCCCAGTCGGCTGACAGCAAGACCGGATTCGAGTTCTGGATTGCGCAGCGCAATCTGCCGGGCTACCGGATTGGCTTCTCCATCGCGGCCGGGTGGCTTATGCTCGGCTGGATCGGCTTCGGAATGTCGCAGATCTACATGTATGGTGCGGCAGGAATGTGGCTGCTGCCCATACCGTGGTTCATCCTGTGCTTCATCATCGTCGCGATGGTGCCGCTTGTGCGGCGCATCCCGGCAGTCAGTCTTCCCCAGGCAATCGAACAACGCTTTGGAATCAGCGCGCGAGCCCTGATCGCGATACTTTCCTTTGGCGTGTTTATAGCCTGGACCCAGGCTGAGCTCTTTATGGCAGGCACCCTTATGGCTCCCTTCCTGGGAGTTGACACCTGGGTGGCGATGCTCGTGTTCGTGATACCTGTCATCCTGTACAGCGCAATGGGCGGTTATCGCGCCATTGTGACCACCGATTTCGTGCAGATGCTGCTGATGATGCCGTTCATGATTGCGCTTACGGCAGTCGCCATCTACCTTGCATCGGAGAAAAGCGGCGGCGACATCATCGGCGCGGTTTCGAAAGCTGTGCCGCCCTGGTCGGGAGAAGGGCAGGTGTTCAACCTTGGTTTCCTTGGCTGGGTGATTTTCCCGCTCGTTCTCCTTATCGGCTACCTGCCGGGCTGGATGATCGAGCAGGACCTTATTATCCGGCTGCAGAGCGCGAAGAGCACATCCGAGGCCCGCAAGGGCGCGTGGATAGGCTTCGGGCTCATCACGGTCTTCATCATCATCCTTCCCGTGATCATTGCCTTCTGTGCCCTGGTCGTGTTTCCGCCGGTGAACGGTGCTCCGCCAGAGGCCATCGGTTCGAACGCCTATTCGATTATCTCCGCGTTCATCGCCCAATTGCCGGTGCTGGGCGCCGTGCTTATGCTCGTGGGAATTGTCGCATGCCAGATGTCAACGGTGGACACATTCACGAACGTCTCGGCATTGGCGCTTTCCTACGACTTCGTCGAGCCAGTTGTGTGCAAGAGGAAGCTGACCGAGAAGAGCAAGCTTGCGCTGGCGAGGATTGTCACGGCTGTGACCATCGTCGTGGGCTTTCTCTGCGCGGTGATCAGCAACACCCTCGGCGACGTGTACTACATATCGTCGGGGGTGCTTTCGGCCTCGATTGCAGTTCCTGTCTTCTTCATATTCTGGAAAAGAACCACTCTTCCCGCGGTTATCGCGGCTTCGGTGGCGGGCACAATCGCCACGATAGCGATGTACTTCTACGAGTACAAGTACCTGTCCACGGACGCGAACGCGGCGCACTATTACTGCAACGTGCTGCCCTCGTGGCTGCAGGGCTTGTACGGCTACAATTACATCGCCATCGGTGTACTGCTTTCCGCGATAGTCATCGTTGTCGTGAGCCTGATCACGAAGAAGCCGACGCAGTTGCAACTCGATGCCGTGAAGGCCGCGCCAGTGGATGACCAGGCCGACTTCCGCAAGGAAGCAGGCGTATAGCCCGCATATTTCCCCCTCTGTCCCCCGGGTGGCCACGAAGCGCCCGGGGGGGAGGGCGGATAGGGCTTTCATTTATCATTGAGAATTCTGCATTGAGCATTTCACGGAGGCCCGTTCACTGGCGATTTCCCTCGGGCCTGATATACTCACTCCGTAAGCCCTGACAGGAGAGGCCCTATGTGCGGACGGTTCGTGCTGTTTTCAACACTTGACATGATACTCGTGTCGTTCAAGCTCAAAGGCTCGTATGACATCGTGCCGCGCTACAACATAGCCCCGACGCAGAACGTGTCGGGCGTTGTGCTGTCCGCCGAGGCGGGCGGGCCTGTCCTCAAACCGTTCAAGTGGGGGCTGGTGCCACATTGGGCAAAGGACCCGTCAATGGGCGTCCGGATGATCAATGCGCGCGCCGACAGCGTCGCCGAGAAGCCCGCGTTCCGGGGTGCTTTCCGAAGCCGCCGATGCCTTATTCCAGCCGACGGGTTTGTCGAATGGCGTCAGGACCGCAGCAAAAAGCTGCCAATGCTGATCCGTATGAAGGACCGGCACCTGTTTGCTTTCGCCGGGCTGTACGAGCAATGGAAAGCACCCGACGGCAGCACGCTCGACTCCTGCACGATTATCACCTGCGAGCCCAATCCCCTTGTGACCAAATTCCACACCCGCATGCCGGTCATTCTGTACCCCGAATCGTACGACCAGTGGATTGACCCGGCCACGCCCACCTCTGCGGGGCTCGCGTCGCTTCTGGTGCCGTACGACGAGAACCAGATGGAGGCGGTGCGCATATCGCAGAAGATCAACAGCGCGAAGAACGAGGGGCCGGAGTGCATCGAAGAGGTGACCCGGGATTAGGGAATTGGTTGCCGCGAAAGCGAACGGGATATAATCCACGGATCGAAGGAGAACGCCCTATGTCGCCCAACGCAGAGGCCACAAGCCCGGAAATGCAGTTGATCGAGAAGTTCCGTACCGGCTACGGCGCCCTTCGGGCCGAGGTCGGAAAGGCAGTCGTCGGGCAGGAAGAAGTGGTCGAGCAACTGCTTATCGCGGTGTTCGCGCGCGGCCACTGTCTGCTGGTCGGAGTACCGGGGCTCGCGAAGACTCTGCTGGTTTCGACCCTTGCCAAGACCATGGACTTGTCGTTCTCGCGCATCCAGTTTACTCCCGACCTGATGCCTTCCGATATCACTGGCACCGAAGTCATTCAGGACGACAAGGTATCCGGCGAGCGCGTCCAGCGCTTCATGCAGGGCCCCGTGTTCGCCAACTTCATACTCGCCGACGAGATCAACCGCACCCCGCCCAAGACCCAATCCGCGCTGCTCGAGGCGATGCAGGAATACAAGGTGACGTGCGGCGGCAAGCGCTACGCGCTCCCCGAGCCCTTCTTTGTCCTTGCCACCCAGAACCCCATCGAGCAGGAGGGCACGTACCCGCTACCCGAGGCCCAACTGGACAGGTTTATGTTCATGGTGCTGGTTGACTACCCCAAGCGCGACGAAGAGTTTTCCGTGATGAAGCTGACCACGGGCGAAGCGGCCCCCGATGTGGCAAAGGTCATTACCCGCGACGACCTGCTGAAGTTGCAGGGAATCGTGCGCAAGGTGCCGATAGCCGACACGCTGGTCAACAACATCCTGGATATCGTGCGCAAGACGCGCCTAAATGACCCAACCGCGCCGGACTACATCAAGAAGTGGCTCGCGTGGGGGGCAGGGCCGCGCGCTGCGCAGTACATCATCCTTGGCTCCAAGGCCCGCGCATTGCTGAAAGGCCGCTTCCATGTTTCCCCCGAGGACATCGCAGCCGTGGCCAAGCCGGTCCTGCGGCACCGCCTGATAACGAATTTCAACGCCGAGGCGGACGGGGTGAAGCCCGATGACATAGTGGCGAAGCTCCTGTCCGAGACCCCCGCGCTGGCCGACGCGATGAGCAGGGATGACAGAATCGCAAAAGTACTTAAGTCCTGAGGTACTGTCCTCGATCAGCGGCCTGGAATACAAGGCGCGGCTGATTGTGGAGGGATTCCTCACGGGGCCGCATCGAAGCCCGTACCGGGGCTTTTCGGTCGAGTTCGCACAGCACAGGGAATATGTGGCCGGGGACGATCTCCGGCACCTCGACTGGAAAGTGTGGGGGCGCACCGACCGGCTTTACATCAAGCAATACGACGCCGAAACCAATTTCGAATGCCTGCTGCTTGTTGATGCAAGCGGCAGCATGGCATTTGGCTCGGGGGCGATGACAAAGCTGGAATACGCCAAGCACGTGGCCGCGGCCATGGCTTACCTGATTCTTCAACAGCGTGACGGCGTGGGTTTGAGGATATTCGGCGGCTACGAGGCATCGGTGAACCCATCGAGTTCGCCCGCGCGACTGCGCGAGTTGTTGCATCACCTCGAAATCGCGAACGGATCCGGGCCCGCCAAACTGGGAACCGCGCTGGCCGGGCTGGCCGAGTGGGGCGGACGGCGCAAGGTGGCGGTTGTGATTTCGGACTTTCTCGACGATGAGGCCGAGATACTGCGCGGCCTGCGGACTCTGCACAGGCGGCATTTCGACACGCTGCTGGTTCACCTGACGGACCCGCAGGAGGCGGAGTTCCCCTTCACGGATTACACGGATTTCAGGGGAATGGAGGGGGAGGGCGGCGTCAAGGTCGAACCTGGGATGCTGCGCGTCGCGTACCTGGAGGAATTGGAGCGGCACACTTCGGCTGTCCGAAACGCCGCGCGCGAGATGAACATGGATTACCTGCCACTGGTCACCGACCGCAACCTCGGCGAGGTGCTGTCGGCCTACTTGCAGACGAGGACGTCGAAGAGCTGAGCGCGCCTGGCTGGGGGATGCCCCGGAACATCATCTGCGAACTTGCTCATCCAATCTCAAACAGGTGCCGTTGCAGGAGCAAAGCCGCGTCAGCGCGGCGACGACGTCCGCCAGTTCGCGTATCCCCAGCCGCGTGAGGCAGAAGTCGTACTTCGTGGGGTCATGGGGCTCGAAGCGCGCGAAGCCGCGGGTTACCTCGACGGCCGCGGCGAGATCCGCGGAACTCCGGCTCGTGAAGCCGAACAGGCGTCCGATGCGGAACATATGGGTATCGAGGGGGATTATCAGCTTTTCTGAGGGCACGCCCGACCATCCGCCCGGGTCGGTTGCGTCGTGGCGGCTCATCCATTTTATGTAGAGGAACAGCCGCTTGCAGGCTGAGGGCGAATCAACCATCGGCAGCAGCGAGTTGCGCCCGTCGCGACCGGCCGCCAGATGTCGAATGAAGGCGCGGGACGCGGGGATGATGCTCTCGTCGCCCTCGCCAAGCCCCGACAGGAAGCAGCTCTCGAGCGAGCCGAACTCAGCCAGGCAGCGCCGGATGCCAATCAGCAGCGCAGTTAGTTCCCCGCCCGTGGTGAAGCGGTGTTTGAAGCCTGCGTAAAGGCTGCGGAGTTCATCGTCGGAAACGGAGTCAAGGAAATCGCGCGGGGGAACGAGGGGACGCAGAGCGGATTCGACACTGCGGAGTATCTGCCTCACCCTTCCGTATGCCAGTCCCGAAGCCACGAGCCCTACGATCTCGCGGTCGCGCGGATCGGGGTAGAGATGAAGGAACTCGACGGGATCGGGGTGGACGAACTCGAATGAGTTGTA
>JBAZOJ010000192.1:0-7166 GCA_041648755.1 Candidatus Brocadiia bacterium | reverse complement strand
CTGTCGATCATCATAGCTCACATTTACCTCTGGTTGTTCTACATCAGACCTGCTATGCAGTAGGACTGTCGCAAGGGGCGGGCTTGTCCCGCCCCTTTTATTGCCGGAAGGCCTTTTGCGGGTACAATACCTCTATGCAGAGCACTCCGAAATCGCTTCGGCTCCATATCGGCATATTCGGCCGCAGAAATGTCGGCAAGTCGTCACTGCTCAACGCGCTTACCCGCCAGGAGATTTCCATTGTCAGCGAGGTTGCCGGAACGACCACGGATCCGGTCGAGAAGGCTATGGAGATGCTTCCCGTTGGGCCGGTTCTCTTCATCGACACGGCGGGAATCGACGATGAAGGCGCGTTAGGAGAGATGCGCATCGGCAAAACTGTCCGCGTCTTCGATCGAACCGACTTGGCGATTGTCGTCGGTGCATCAGGTGAATGGGGCGAGTTCGAAAACCGGCTCGTCGGTGAATTCTCGATTCGCAAAGTCCCCACGATCGTGGTGTTCAACAAGTCCGATCTCGGCACGCCGGATCCCTCACTCAAGTTACACCTGGAAGGCAAGGGCATTCGGACGGTTCTCACTTGTGCTCCCTCGCGCGCGGGTCTTCTGGACCTGCGCGAAGCGATAATCCGTTCCGCTCCCGAGGACTTCATAAACCAGCCGACCATCGTGGGCGACCTTGTTCCCGCCGGTGAGATGGCCGTTCTCGTCATCCCGATCGACCTCGAAGCCCCGAAGGGCCGTCTCATAGTCCCTCAGGTGCAGACTATTCGCGACCTGCTCGATAACGATTCCTACTGCATGGTCGTCAAAGAACGCGAACTCGCCGAGGCTCTCGCTCGCCTTACCAGGCCTCCCAAAATAGTGATTACCGATTCACAGGCATTCCTTCGCGTCGCGGGCGACGCCCCGGAAAGCATCCTGCTGACTTCGTTCTCCATTCTTTTCGCGCGGCTTAAAGGCGACCTCACCGAGATGGTGCGCGGTGCTTGCGCGATAGACAAGCTCCGGCCGGGCTCGCGGGTATTGGTCTGCGAGGCTTGTACGCATCACCCGATTGGCGACGACATCGGCCGTGTGAAGATCCCGCGGTGGCTGATGCAGTACGTCGGCGGCGAGTTGATTTTCGATCAAATATCCGGGCATGATTTCCCTTCTGACGTAAGCAAGTACAATCTGGTCGTTCACTGTGGCGCGTGTGTTCACAATCGTCGCGAGGTCCTCACGAGAATCGCCGTTTGCAGGCACCAGGGAGTGCCCATCACGAACTACGGCCTCGCAATTGCATTCTCGCTTGGCATCTTCGAACGCGCGCTGAGACCTTTCCCGGCTGCGCTGGATGCGTACAAGGCTGCCATTGCGCAGCGGAGAAAATGAGTGGAATTTCGAACCGAGACTGACTTCCTGGGCAGTGCGGCGATCCCTTCGGATGTCCTGTGGGGAATCCATACGCATCGCGCGGTCGAGAACTTCGGCCCTTGTGCCCGGCGCGTCCCGGAGTCGATGATACGGGCCTACGGGTTCGTCAAGCTGGCCTGCCTGCAGGTCAACGCCGAACTCGGGTACATTCCCGCTGACAAGGCTGCCGCCGTCGAAAGAGCATGCGAGGAGATGTCCCGTGGCGACCTTTCAGCGCATATAGTTGTCGAGATGCTGCAGGGCGGCGCTGGCACGAGCCTCAACATGAATGTCAACGAGGTACTGGCCAACAGGTCACTGCAGATCATGGGCCATAAGCTCGGTGATTACGACGTAATTCACCCCCTCGATACCGTCAACCTCCACCAATCCACCAATGACACTTTCCCCACCGCCTTGCGCGTGGCGGCGATGTTCGAACTCAATCGGCTTGAGAGTTCAACGACTGCTCTTCTTGAGGCATTCCAGGAAGCTGAGAAGCGTTTTGCCTCGGTGGTGAAGGTCGGTCGCACGGAACTCATGGATGCCGTTCCAATAACGCTGGGCCGGGAGATGGGCGCGTATGCAGAGGCTTTCGCCCGCGACAGATGGCGCATTTCCAAATGCAGGGAGCGGATCCGCGTCGTCAACCTTGGCGGAACAGCCATCGGAACAGGGGTCACCGCGCCGCGCCAGTACATTTTCCGCGCAACCGACCGCCTGCGCGCGTTGACGGGACTGCCACTCGCACGTTCCGAGAACCTGGTGGAATCCACGCAGAACCAGGACGCTCTCATCGAGGTCGCGGGAATCCTGAAGGCCCTCGCTGGCGACCTGATCAAGGTAGGCAACGATCTTCGCCTCCTGTCCAGCGGTCCGCGGGCCGGGCTTGCCGAAATTCGTTTGCCCGAGGTGCAGGAAGGCTCGTCGATAATGCCGGGGAAGGTCAACCCGGTGATGCCGGAGTTTGCCGCGCAATCGGGGATGGCCGTATTCGGGCTCGAGAACATGGTTTCAATGGCCGCAGCCGCAGGCAACCTCGAGTTGAACGCATTTCTTCCTCTCGCGTGCTGGGCACTTCTGTCGGCCATCGAGATACTGGACAGGGCCTGCCGCCTGACAGCCGAAAGGTGCATACGCGGGCTGTCCGCGAACGCGGAGGCAGCCGCCGGGACGCTGAAGAACTCGCTGGCCGCCGCCGTGCTGCTCGTTCCTATCGTTGGGCATCAGAGGGCTTCTGAGATTGCGCTGGACGCCGCGAAGCGGGGAGTATCATTGGAGCAGTCGGTACTTGAATCCGGGGTCGTTTCCCGCGAGCAGTGGGCCGAGCTTATGCGTCCTGAGCGCCTGAATGCGCTTGGGGATCCGACGCTGGAAGGTGGACAGGGGTAGTGAAAAAGTACTTGCCGATTCTGCTGCGCATCCTGCTTGCTCTGGGCATCGGATTATTTCTGTTCTTTATGGCCCTTATGGCTTCCGAGGGCTTCATCCTCAGGGGTAGCACCTCCGTCAGGCCGGTGAAGATTCTTGATGTGCGCTCGGACCTTTTTGCCGCGCCTGCCGCACAGCAGTCGATAGTCATTGAAGGCGAGTGGTCCGGGGCCGGAGTGGTTGTTCCGGAGATAACCGCGCTGGGTGGCGATTTCCTGCCCGGATTCTATGCTTCGCCCTCGCGATACTACGAGGACTACGACCTTGCGATTGTGCCGTCGAGCGCGATGAGTTACATTGTGTCCGCAGGTCTGGGGTTGCCTGTGTCCGCGGCGGAAATCGAAGCCAGAAAATGGGACAGCGGCATCGTCGAGAGGTTCTCTTCAGGAGGAGTACTCTGGGCCCGTCCCCTGATATGGGGCAAGCTCTGTCTGTGCACGGACCGATCGTTCGCCGTCCGCGTTGCCCTGGACACGCTCCTGCCGCCCGTGGAAACCCCAATGATGACCGTTTCGGATCTGATAGCGGTCTTTGCCTTCCTCAACCGCAAGGGCATTTACTCGCGCGCCGCAGCCGACTTGAGCGCTTCCCCCTTGCTGCTTTCTCTGGTGCTCTCCGCCGCCAGGAGCAGGGAGGAGGCGCAGCAGTTGATCAGCGTTCTGGGAGAATCGCTGGCCCTTTCCATCGGTGGCAAGACGATCCCTGAGCGCGCAGTGAGAATTGCTTTCGGCGGGAAAGAAGTGTCAGCAGGCTATTTCCCCGCGCAGTTCCCTATCTCCGCCAATGGAACACCTGTCGCCGAGGCTTTCGGCATTGTGGTATTGCGTTCAGGCAAAGAAGCGACGCTTGACGGCTATGCCAAATCTCTTGCCCAGTGGCTGACGTCGAGGAAAGCCGGCGTCCTTGGTGCGTACATGGCGACAAGCAAGAACGAGGAAGTGCTCTTGGGAGGCGTGGGAGCGGAAAGTATGCAATTCACTGCCGGTGCCCTGATTGCCTGGCTCAAGTCCGGCATTACCGTTCCTCGCAGTGCCTTCGAAGGGGGTACGTGGAAATGACCCCCGAAACCATCAACATCCAGCCTCCCGACGATCAGAAGCCCAAGACTCAGGAGGTCAGCACCGACGAGCTCAAGATAACGAGCACGGTTTTCTATATCATTCACGGGCTCGGAAAGAACATTCTGCGGTTCACCGTCTGGGAACGCATTGTGCTGACGGTCGGCTTCCTTGTCCTTTTGCCCCTGACAATGATCATGCTGATTTTCGTCTCCGAAAGCACCGATTCTCTGGTGGATTGGACGAATGCAGAGTTGGAGAATGCCGCGCAGAACGCGGTGGCATCGTTCGCCCGTGAAGTTGAGGCTTTCGCCGCGCTCTCCGATTCGCTGGCCGCGGAAAGGCCGTTGAACGAGGACAGGTTGCGGCAATGTCTTCGCACGACTCCGTGTTTTGTCGGCGCCCAGTATGAGACTTCGGCGGGGAAGGGCGCGATATTCAGAACTGACGCATATGCAAATCTGCCCCCGCTGGCGCCCGGGTCGCTGAATGACCCCGTTACAGGGGATCGCTGGCTCGTGTTTTCTTCCAACAGCGGCTCGAACAAGGTCGTCACGGTCTTCGACATTTCCCTGTTCCTCTCCCAGGTTTCCAAGGGATTCAGCGGAGCGAAGTACCTGCGCTTCTCCATTGGGCGCGACTACGTGATGTGCGATCAATGGGCTTCGACCCGCGGTGAAGTCGGATACCTGATGACCCCGCCAGCGTTCTTCAGGAACGCTTTCATGCTTCCCAGACGCGCATTCCCCGAGTCGGAACCGGTCTTTGTGTCGGCTTTCAGGTATTTCCCCCATGGCGGCGAAACGCTCTGGCTGCGGTCATTCGCTGGCATATCATCCGGGGAGATTTCCGATGGTATCGTGGCCTTCCGATCCAAGGCGGGCTCTCTTGTTCTTATCACCTTCATCCTGACGATGCTCCTCGCCGTTTCCGCTGCCGGAATCCTCATTCGGCCAATACGGAAGCTCTCGGAGGCTGTCCGGGTTAAATGCGTCGAGAACGTAATGGAGGCCAAGGCGATCCCTTACGAGTGGGAAGACGAGGTCGGTGACCTTACCTCGGCGATAAACAAGCTGTCGCTGGATCTGAAATCCGCGTTCACCAACCTTGAAAGCAATCGCCTCCAGTTGGAGCAGAAGGTCGAAGAGCGAACGGCCGAGCTCAATGCCGCGCTCGCCAAGATCAACGAATACACCAAGAACCTCGAAGTACTCGTCGCCGCGCAGTCGAACCAGATTGTCGAGGTCCAGCGCAGGGCCATTCTCGCCACGCTCGTTCACGGTCTTACCCACAATCTCAAGAACCCGCTGTCGAGCATTCTCGGTTACCTGCAGTTGCTGGCCGACGGCTACGAAGAGCGCGAGCGCAGGCTTGCAAAACAGCCAGAAACGATCCAGAAGGTTGAAATGATCGCGATGGCCGAGGAGCGCAACTGGATAGACCTGATGATCGAAGGTGTCGAGCGCTCGATCGAAATTGTCAACAACATCCTCGATCGTGCGTCGGCAAGCGAGCAGGCGAAGATCGTCTCCATCAACATCAACAAGATGCTCCGGCGCGAGTTGGTCTTCCTGGAAAGCGACCTGTTCTTCAAGCACCAGGTCGCCAAGGAGATCGAGCTCGAGCCCGATCTGCCGGATTTCACCGGCAGCTACTCCGACCTGTCCCAGATATTCGAGAATCTCTTGCAGAACGCGCGCGAGGCAATGCAGGACAGCATCGAAAAGACCCTTACTCTCAGGACCAGGCTCGAAAACGGGTTCATTTTTATTGACGTAAAGGACTCCGGTGACGGCATCGCGCCGGAGAATCTCCCCAACCTCTTCAAGCCCTATTTCTCCACAAAGAGAGACAAGGGCATGCTGGGCGGATCCGGGCTTGGTCTTTCGTCCAGCATGGACATCGTAAAGAAGTACGGCGGAGACATTTACGTAAGCAGCGCCGTTGGCCGCGGGACAACATTCACGGTAAAACTGCCCGTAAAGCGGTGAGATCTTCGTCCAAATCAATCGGAGGACCTATGAGAAGAGCGAAATTTGCTTTGCTCGTGCTGGCCGTTCTTGTCAATCTGTCCTTTGCTGCCGCATGCGGCGGGGGCGGCGGAACGGACACGGTTTCTCCTTCGCCTTCGGTCTCGCCCTCGGTTTCACCAACCGGCTCGACATCTCCGAGCCCCTCACCGACCGGCACGCTTCCGCCCCTGGCCGTCACGGGTGTAGCGCCATTGGATGCGGCCGTCAACGTTGCCACCTTCGTGCAGGTATCCATAACATTCAACAAGGCGATGAGCACTACCGCTACACAGGATGCCTTCTCACTTGAGGGCCCTGACGGCGCCATCGAGGGGATGTTCTACTGGCTGACTGGCGATACTGTAATGACCTTCACACCGCTATCGGTACTTGCATCCGGGGCAACCTATACCGTGGCCGTCAGCACCGCCGCGACTGCGTCCGACGGAATCGAGACGCTCTCGCCCGCCTTCTCCTCGTCGTTCCAGACGATTGCCGCGGATCAGGTCTCACCGACTGTCGTTTCCTCAACTCCCGCCAATCTTGCCGGGAGCATCGACGTTTCATCCAACATCGTGCTCGAGTTCTCCGAGGCAATGACTCGCGCAACCGTCGAGGGCGCATTCTCCCTGCGCGAGGTTGGTTCAACAAGTGTGATCACCGGCGCATTTTCCTGGAGCACGGATTCCAAAACCGTCACGTTCAATCCGGCCTCAAACATGGGATTCGCCAAGAACATGATGGTGGCCCTTGCTGTGGAGGCGCAATCCGCTGGCGGGATTCCCCTGCAGGCCCCGTACTCGTCGTTCTTTACCACTGCGGACGACCCCGCGAATCCTCCGTCAGTCACCTTTGTCTTCCCGACCGACCAGATGACAGATCTTCCAACCAACATCCAGGTGATCGTCAGGTTCTCGCAGGAAATGAACAAGACGGCAACGCAAGGCGCTTTCTCTCTTACACCCGAAGATGGCGTTCCGCTTGAAGGGCTGTTCCTGTGGGTCAGCAATACTGACATGACATTCCAGCCTGCCGAGCGCTTGCTGCCGGGCACCACATGCTACATCGTAATTACCACCGACGCGGTATCCGCGTCAGGCGTTCACATCGCGACGACTTTCAACTCCGTGTTCGTTACAGGTACCGGCTCAGCCACTCACACTGCCGTTCCCACAATGGGCACCCTCGAGGCCACCGTCCTTGACGCTCCGCCATTCGGCACGCTCTGGCAGGTGACAGCCGGGGCAGCGGCCGCAATTGACGACGCC
>JBAZOJ010000191.1:0-7278 GCA_041648755.1 Candidatus Brocadiia bacterium | reverse complement strand
ACGCAGGTGTACAGGTTCGACGGCGAACTCGGCGATTACTATTATGCCGAAGGCGGCGTACCCGCAGGCGAAGGCTGCTGGATCTACTCTTACGAGGAAGCTATCCTGTACTTCATCGAGTCTCAGGATGAGCGCCCTGTGAAAGCTGGCGCGAAGATCGAGGTTCTCGCTCCAAACGGTCCTCCCGCGCCTCCGTCGCAGAATGGCGCCGTTACTTCCGGCGGTGGCGGCTGTTTTATCGCGACCGCTGCATTTGGCACGATATCTGCGGAGAGCGTCCGCGGGCTTTGCGCGGTGCGCGATGGCTCTCTGCAGAGCTCTTCCGTTGGCGCGGCAATTGTCGCAAACTACTACGCCGTATCGCCCGAGGTAGCCAAGGCTATGCCAGCTTCCTTCAGGGCGGTCGTGCGCAGACTGATTCATTAACCGGCTTCGGCCGGAGCAGAGAACGGGCCGTCCTCTCGGACGGCCCGTTTTGTTTTGATTGGGTTCCTGGGAGGTTTCTTCCTGCTCTGAACAATCCAGGTTCTGGTTCTTCGGACAGCGGGCCAGTTCTTGCGGGCAGACGCTGCACTCTGGTTGACAAACTCCCTATTGGAAGGGCGGGCAACAATGGTCCGGATGCCTCACTTGATGCTGCCCTCACGAAAGCTATCGACCTGTTGCGCAAAGGCTCACAGGAAGCCGATTAGGATTTGACACTATACCGCATCCGTGGTACAATCGATTTTGATCACACTCAGGAGGAGTTATGCGTACTCGCCTTATCGCGGTCGTTCTGGCAATGACCTTGGTTTCCATCGCATTTGCTTCGGCCGCCTATGCGGTCCCGAAGTACGGCCAGTACGTTGTATATGACAGCAAAATGAACTTCGACCCGGATGGCAATTACCGCTGGGTGGAGTTGTTCGACGATGAGCACCAGAACTACGTTGGTCCTGCGGATGAGGATCCAGCGCTGACCGTCCAGGGGGGAGTTGCGCAAGTCCAACTCCCGTTCACCTTCGAATATTTCGGCAAGAAATTCGATAAGGTGTACATCGGCACTTCGGGGTTCGTTGGCTTCGCCATGCCGGACTACTACAACTGGAGCCCGACGAATATCCCCAACTCCTACATCGAATACAGCATCGCTGCCTTCTGGAGCGAGTTGTACCCATATAATCCCGTGACGGACTCGGGAAATGGGGTGATAGGCTACCGGACGTATGGCTCGTATCCGAACCGTCGTTTCGTTGTCGAGTGGTACTACGTGCAACTCGGTGCAGAATCTTCAGATCGCGTCAACTTTGAGTGCATCCTTATCGAAGGCACGAACGAAATCGTCTGCAACTATGACTATGCCTATATGAGTGGACCGGCACTTGGTGGCTCATCCGTGGTAGGACTGAATACCAGTTATGACCAGAACAGCCTGGAGTACTCGGCATTCACAACATTCCTGGACGAGTACGCTGAATACCGAAGCTTCACCGTCCTTTTCAGCCCGCACCTCAGCCAATGGCGGCCCCTGGCGGGAAACATAGCCATAAGCGAAACATATGGCATCGGTGAAGTCGCGGACTCCAGCACTTCGAAAGAAGTGAACGGGATGACGTACGTCGCTACCGCGCAGGGCTCGGCGGTTCAGGTGCGCAAGATATCAAGTAACGACGGAAACGAAGCCAATTTCTACATGACCAGCCCGCTGGACGTAGTGTACAGCAACATCGGCTACATGGCTACGATCTACCCCGAGAAGGTGTTCGTGTTCAACCCCGGGCAGGGAGATGAGCCAATAGTGGTGATGTACGGGTATTACAGTTCGTATTACCCCAGCAAAGCCGACCAGGGGCAGGGGGGACTTTACGGCTATAGAATCTGGGCCGCCCAATGGGATGGCGAGTCCTGGATCGAGATCGGCGAAGGTTCTCTGGGACAGACTGGCATTGTCTATTCATTCCAGTTCAACCTCTCCGGCTGCTCTGCGGCTTACGACTACAGTACGGGGAAGCTCGGGCTAGCATACATTTCGGAAAACTATGGAGCGAAGAACCTGTTTTATGTCTCGTACGAGGATGGCTCGTGGATCTCCATCGACAACGACCTTTACGGGCTGGGGATCACCGGTTTCGAGGGCGGCGCATATGCCGTTAAGGGAGACAGGAAAAAGGATCATGACGGGGTCGGCAACTTGCTTCAGGCCACGTATTGCACTCTCGCCTTCGGGCCGGGGTCCGAGCCGTGGATACTTTACTCGTTTATCGATTTGGAATACTCTGCGCCCTATGTCAACATGGTCTCGCACGTCGAAGGCGGATGGGTCAACCCACCAAATGAGTTCCTGCCTATGTCGCTTTATTCGGAAAGCGGAAACATGCTCGGGCTCGCATTCTCCGGCAACAAGGCACTTGTGTGCGTAGGCAATCAAGGCGAGGGCCTGGGCACTTACGTTTACCAGACGGACGACGTTACCCAGGGAGTCTGGCTGCATCTGGGGTTCGACTATTACAGTTACTATGGCACAACGGCATTGTGCATGTTCGATTTCAAGGACCGCCCAATCCTGCTTACGACCAGCGGTTCATGGACGGAAGGTGGCTTCTGCAACTTGACTGTCTGGCGGTATGAAGCAGATGGCTGGATGCCGCTCAGCATGAATTCATACGTCGGTGGACTTGCCTACCGTGCGTGGTCGATCGACGCACCTTCGATGGCTCCGGACCAGGTCGGCAACCCGATGGTGGCTTTTGAACTGTATGGTCCTGAGAGCTACGACGGCGTCATGCTGCTCTTCCGCTATGAGATCGACATGAAGATCCCTGAAGACTTGATGTACGGTCCTGCGTACATTGTGCATAAGCAGGGCGTCAACATGACAACCGACCGAATAGACTTCGAGTTCACTGACGACGGTATCGATGTTCAGGCCCGTCTTGCGGGACCTGCTGCCGATTCGGCGAACTACTCGAGCGAATTCTGGTCGGGCGAGACCTTCTACCTCGACCTCTATTCACACTCGCGGGTGGCGGGAGAGTATCCAGGAATTCTGTCCTTCGAGGCGACCGGCGTTCGCTATCCTCCCGTGGTTGGATTCTCTCTGCTAAAGCACGACTACAGCATTGTCCGCAACCTGTACGCCGACGGGCAGGATGAGTTCGAAGATCAGCTCTTCGACGCGGTTACGGGTGACGTGATAGTCCTGGCCCCCGGCGACTATTATATGCCTGATGTAGAGTCAGTGACCAACGGCCTGACGATCATCGCCGAGCAGACCGACACCGTCACGTTCACAGATGGCCTGTACCTGTACGGCCCGATCTACATCGAATTCGTCGGTATTCTCTTCACCAACATCAACGACTACGACTGGGACTTCGTTACCATCGAATTCGGCGAACAGCAACCCGGATACGTGCACTTCACGAACTGCCTGTTGAACTTCAACGAGCAGGGCGGCTTCTATGTCTGGGGCAACGGCACGATCGTGATGGACTTCTGCACTATGCACCAGGTGTACTACTGGGACAAGCCAGCTTCCCGCAAACCTTGGATCTACTCGAACAGCAACATCCTTGTCGAGGCGCACAATTCGATTATCGACATGGACCCGTTGGGTGACACCTATTCGAAGATAGTCTTGGACTTCTGTGCTTACGGCAGTGAGGCGGATATCATGGGCTTCGTAGAAATGAACCAGTGCTATCCGGTTGAAGATTACGGCTTTGCGGATCCCTACTCGGGAGACTTCCATTTGGTCAGCGAAGCTGGCTACTGGTGCTTAGAGTGCAACGACTGGGATTACAGTGAAGGCTATACCTCGGAGCTTCTGGACAAGGGCAATCCCGTGTTGGGAGTCGGCAACGAGCCGCAACCCAACAACAGCCTTCCAAACCTCGGCGCATACGGGCGGACCGATCATGCCTCGATGTCGCCTTGGCCCACGACCTACTATGGGCGTCAACTGCCTTCAGGCAGGACGCTCGACAGCTACTTGATCATCTGTCCGCCATTGGTCCCGACGACATCGTACAGCGATCACATCGACAGCATTATCAGCCAGTTGGGCGAGTACGATCCTTACAAGTACAGGGTCTTCGTCTACGATACCGAAGAGCAAGCCTACCTGGAGCTTCCGGACATTCACGAACTGAAGCCCGGAGTTGCCTTCTGGATCATCTTCATTGAGGGTGGTGTCATCCAATTCAGCGGACAGGAGCCGTACAGCGGAAGGTTCGCAATTGCTCTCCATCCCGGCTGGAATCTTGTAGGCGCTCCAAGCGGGCAGGGACTGGACTTCAACAGCCTGATGGTTCAGCATGCCGATGGCACTTCCGAGCCCTTCTACGACCAGACATCTCAGCACGTCACCAAGGCAGATCGCAATGGATACTACTACAGCGGCGTGTCCACAGAGGTGTACAGGTTCTTGCCCGGATACGGATACACCGGTACTGATGGCGCCGTGGCTGGCGGCGAAGGCTGCTGGATTTACTCTTACGAGGAAGCCATCCTGTACTTCATCGAGTCCCAGGATAATCGCAAGGAGAAGGCTGGTGCGAAGATCGAGGTTCTCGCCCCGAGCGGTCCTCCCGCGCCTCCGTCGCAGAATGGCGTCGTGACATCCGGTGGTGGCGGCTGCTTCATCGCGACCGCTGCATTCGGTGCGATATCTGCTGAGAGCGTCCGTGGGCTATGCGCCGTGCGCGATGGCTCTCTGCAGAGCTCATCCGTCGGCGCGGCAATCGTCGCAGACTACTACGCCGTATCGCCCGAGGTAGCCAAGGCTATGCCAGCTTCCTTCAGGGCGGTCGTGCGCAGACTGATCCAGTAACCGGCCTCGGCCGAGGGAAAAAAAGAGGGCCGGCTCACGCAGGCCCTCTCTATTTTCCGACCACTCAGTGAGCTAAATCTTCATCGGCTTAGTGCGCAGTTGCTTTGCGAACTCGCGGGGCTTTCTGCCCTTCGATGCGCCCTTGCCCCAGGCATACCCGACCACAAGCGGCATTCCGATGGTGGCTTCGCAATAGACCATCTGCTCGTTGCTCTGGTCAACCTTGCCCCAGGAACTGGCTTCCTTCAGGGTCGAGCCGGACAGGCCGCCATCGCGCTCGTCAGCGACGGTGATCTGAACCGCATACTTGTGCATTGGCAGGTCGTAGCCGAGGACCTCCGCGCAGACAACGATGTCCTGCGTGAAATTCTTTGGCACTCCGCCGCCGATCATCAGGATGCCGGTTTCCTTGGACAGCAGCTTGACTCTTGTCAGGTCCAGGAAATCCTTGACGCTGTCAATCGTCACGTGCGGCTTGCCTTCGCGGTTCCACTGATGCCAGACAAGTCCAAATCCCGCACTGCAGTCGCTGAAGGCCGGGACGAATATCGGTACGTCCTTCTTGTAGGCGGCCAGAACAACCGACTCGGGATTCCGGGCGTTTGCGTTGAGGTAATGCCCCATCTCGTAGATGAACTCCTGGGAAGAGTAGGGGCGGGGCTGCAGAGAGTCAGCGATGATACCAATGGTTTCATCGCAGATTCTGAGGTCGTCCTCGTCAATATACGTATCGTAGATACGGTCAATGTGCAACTCGCGCAGGACATTGTCGTCCACATGGGGCGTTCCCATATAGTGGCGGAACCCGAGCGCCTCGAAGAAGTCCTGATCCACGATCAGCGCGCCGGTGGAGACGATGGCGTCAACCATGTCGGCATTGATCATCTCGTAAACAAGCTTCTTCAGGCCAGCGCTGAACAGCGAGCCAGCCAGGCAGAGGATGACAGAGCAGTCAGGGTCGCGGAGCATGTGATCGTAGATCTTCGCCGCGCGCGACAGGTTGCGGGCCTGGAAGGCAGTCTCTCCGAACTGGTCCACCAGACCGGCGATACCGCGTACGTCATCGAGTCCGAGATGCCTGACTTCACGCTTGAGGAAGTCTTCCTTGCTGAATTCCATATTCTCTCCTGGCTCGGATGAGCCGGTTTTTTGCCAGAGCGAATTCTACTTGCCTTTCGTCGCGGACAAGGGCGCGCGGCAGCAGCCTATTTCGGCCTGACCGCGATCACGTTATTCGACAGGTTCGCATCCGGAATATCCTCAAAAGGATCCACCAGAATGTCGAACTCCTCGACTTCCACGTTGATTTCTGCGACGATCTTCCCCTCGCGCGGGATGGTCACGGTCGTCGCGGCAATCTGCCCTGAAGCGTTCCTGACGACTATTGTGACAGGTGCCCGCCATTCGGACATGCCAACGGATCGGATGGTCACTTCCCACTTGCCGGGACCGATTTTGACGGCGTTTCGCGCTTCCATATCGAAGGATCCCAGCCCCATGAAGCCATTGCGGAAGTACCAGTCACAGGTTGGCACCAAGCCGACACAGATTTCACGTATCTGCTGAACGTCCGGGAACTCGTCTTTCTTTGCGGCGAGTTTGCGAAGGAATTCCCCGAATTTCTCGGGGCCAAGAACCGTCTCCAGTCCGCGGAACAGCGCAACTCCCTTGACATATCCGAGGGCTCTGTCGGGCGACCACTGGCGAATATCCCTGAATGAATACGGGCCCTGGTCGGCTCTGCGCCAGCGGGCATTGGACATGGAAAGTTGCTTGAGAAACTCCACCGGACCGAAGCGGGTTCGGGAGTACATCATCACGCTGTACTCCGCGAGCCCTTCATACCACATCGAGCTCTCGATGGGGTTCTGTTTGACTGTGGAACCCCACCACAGATGGGCCATTTCGTGCGCCAGGACTGCACGCTCGCGCGTGTACAGCACGGCGTAGGAAATGCAGTGAGAGATCATCGGTCGGGGCCTCAAGTGGACCACGATCGGGTCGCGGTAGAAGTCTCCTCCGAACGTTGTTGCGTAGTACGAATAGCAGTCCCGGGCGAATTTGACGGGCTCGGCAGTGTCCTTGACTACACCGGTCTCGAAGAAGTGATGGACCGTGAAATCGACGCCGGGGTCATCAACTATATCGAACTTGCCGACGATGATCTCGCAGGCCATCTCAGGCCGATCGCCCACGTAGGTCCAAATCCACGGCGCGTCGGCCGATTCGCTGGCAGGGCGCTTTGCAGTGAATCGGCCATTGGCGACAGCGGAGAAGCCGGGTGGTACGGTCAATTCAGTCTCCCAGGTCCAAGCCCTGTTTCGTACACAGGGGGGCATGGGATAGAAGAAGCTGGCAAAGTTGTATTCGAGCAGGTCTGTCGTCTGGATGGGGCGGAAGAAGCCCTGGAGCGCCGCTTTGAGAGGAGCGGGCAGGCTGGCCACGTAGTCAACCGGGATGCCGGA
>JBAZOJ010000190.1:0-7302 GCA_041648755.1 Candidatus Brocadiia bacterium | reverse complement strand
CCTGTCCATCGGCTTGGTCGGCAACTGTGCCGATATTCTTCCCGCAATGCTCAAGATTGGCTTTATTCCTGATATTCTGACCGACCAGACCAGCGCCCATGATCCATTGGATGGCTATGTCCCGGGCGGCATGTCTCTTGAGCAAGCCCGCGCATTGAGAATCGCGGATCCGGCAGTATACGAGAAGAAGTCGCGCGCATCCATCGCGAAGCATCTCAGGGCGATGATCGACATGATGAAGGCTGGCGCGATAACCTTCGACTACGGCAACAACATACGCGGGATCGCCCGCGAAGAAGGCGTTGCGGATGCATTCTCGTTCCCGGGATTTGTCCCCGCGTACATCCGCCCCCTGTTCTGCATAGGAAGCGGACCTTTCCGCTGGGTTGCGCTCTCCGGCGACGAAGAGGACATACTTCGGACCGACCGTGCGCTGATAGAGGCCTTCCCGGAAAACGCGAGCCTCATTCGCTGGCTGAGAATGGCCGAGGAAAGGGTCCCGTTCCAGGGCCTTCCGGCGAGGATATGCTGGCTGAAGTACGGCGACCGCGCAAAGGCCGGCCTCATCTTCAACGATCTTGTCGCACGTGGCGAAGTAAGCGCGCCGATTGTCATCGGTCGCGACCATCTCGATTCCGGGTCTGTCGCTTCGCCCAACCGGGAGACGGAGGGCATGCGCGACGGAAGCGATGCTGTCTCCGACTGGCCCCTGCTGAACCTGATGTTGAATGCCGTCGCAGGCGCCACCTGGGTGTCATTCCATCACGGAGGCGGGGTCGGGATGGGATACTCGCAGCACGCCGGAATGGTCGTTCTGGCTGACGGCACCCCTCAGGCTGCCGCGCGTCTGCAGCGTGTGCTGACAACTGACCCTGGCACCGGCGTAATGCGCCATGCGGATGCGGGGTATCCTGAAGCCGCTGACGCGGCCAGGAAGTTTGGAATTCACATACCCATGCTGGGCGAATAGTATGCCACGCTGGCTGTTAGTGACCATCATGGTCCTCATTACTGTCGTCGTTCTCGGCAACATCTTCCTGGTCTTTCGCCTGTTTTCCGGGAATTCGCCGCTGCCGCCTATGATGACTTACGCCCGCAGCGTGGCACTTCCCCTCTCGGATCGGACGCCAGTTCCAAGCTCTGCTGTCACGCTCCCCCCGTCGCCGGTTGCGGAGCGAGCGCCTCGGCGGCTGCGCGATTTCTTCTTCCGCAAGGAAGTCATCTTTCACCTTCGCTTCGCAAAGTCCTTTACCGAGACGGTGACCGTTCTCGATCCGATGGGAGGTGCAAATCCCATCATCCTGCGCCTGTGCGATATCTCGGACATCCAGTTCGAGCGCTTTCAGTCATTGACCGGCGCTGCCGAATCCACTGAAGTCATCCTGTCGCCGGGAGGTCTGGGGTTTCTCGAGTTCACGTTCCCCAAAAGCGCCCGGGAAGTCCTGCAAGAACTGAAGCTCGGCGGGGACAATCTCGGCAAGTACCTGATCTCGGAAGGCAATGTGCTTCTTCTTGGCCCCTCTACATCCGAGCCCGGGACAAGGATTCTTGCCAATGAAGCCGTTACTGGGAGCGGGGCCTACGCCCCGACTCTGGCCGAAGTGCAGGATCACGAGTTTTACCTGCGGTTGTTCCGCAGTTCGATCGACTTGCAATCACTTCCTTTCCCGGCCAGGTTGACTTCCTTCGCCGATGACCTGACGATGTCCATTGACTCCACGGGTCTGAGTACCTTTGGCTGCAACTGGAAGGAGATTCCCGAATGGGTTGGCTCTCTGGCTGTAGATGAGCGGCTCCCCATTTGCCCCTTCATCCCTGAAGATGCTGGTTTTGCCCTTGCCATGGCGCTTCCTGAAAAAGGCGACCGTACCCCTGCCCTCCGCGAGTTGTGGAAGGTAATGTTCCAGGAAGACGCTGATGAACAGGAACGGGAATTCCGTGATTCGCTTGGCATCTCTCCCACGGAACTCGCGACATTCGCCAAGTCCCGCCTGTACATCTTCGCCCCTTCTCCTGATGAGGACGTTTCCCCCGAGAACATCGTGTACGGATTTGACCTGGTTCACAACAAGTCCGTCGAGGATATCCTCGACAAATTCAAGGTGGGTTCGTTGTTCGGGGAAGCCGGGAAAATGACAATGCTCTACAAGGGTCGCAAGATCTTCTTCCCCTCTTCGCAGTCCGGCGAGCCCGGTTTCAGCATTGCATCCGTCAACAACTTCGCCCTTCTGTCTGCCAGCAATGAGGCTCTTTGCGCGAGCATTGATGTCTTTGGCCAGAGCAAAGGGCTCGCAGCCGACCAGAGCGAGAAGGGTGCCGCCCTCTTTGCGGGTTCATCGGTAGTTTTCAAGCTTTCCCCAAAGACGTTCCACAATGTCTTCCCGACCTATCCGTTCCCGCCGGGTACTCGCACCATTTTGGCCGCGCTCAGGTTCACACGCGAGGGATTCAGGATATCAACGCCATACGGCCCGCACATCTGGCTGCTTCCTGCCCTTGGAGCGACAATGCAGCATATCCGTTTGTGAGGTAGACTATAGGACAAAGCACTGGAGAAGATATGCGACTGATTTCCGTTTCCACTTTCGCGATTGCCTTCTTGTTTCTCTCTGTAGCATGCGGAGGCGGCAGTTCCGCCCCGATCGTTTCCGAAGACCCCTTCGTATTGACTTCCCCCTCGGTTGATTCTACGATTGAGCGCGGGACCGTTTTCACGTTCACTGGCACTATGTCCAGCCCCGCCGACTTCACGGGTATCGAGTTCTACTTCGACCTCGACGACACCTGGAACAATGGCAACGAGTCCATTGCCGCTTACGCCCTTCCCGCAGCAGAGATAACGGCCAACTGGGACACTGTCGCTGCATCGCCGGGAACGTACTTCATCGCCGTAGTGCTGTACAAGGACGGCGAACGCGCGATCGGATACGCCGAGCCCAAGATCATCATCACCGGCGAGGAACTCTTCACTCTGACCGCCCCTGACCAATCCGTTACGATTCACAAGGGCGACCTGCTTCACCTTGAGGGTACGCTGCGTTCCGCCGGATTCCTCACCGTTGACTTCTACCTGGATCCGGACACAAGCTGGGGCAACGACAATGAATTCAAGATCGCTTCTTTCCCACCCGATGCTGTGATCGGAGACTGGGACTCTGCCGACGCCGATGTAGGCGACTACTACCTGGCAGTGGTTCTCACAAGGGATGGTGACAGGTTCATCGGGTATTACGACTTCGTGATCTCGATATTGGCAGTAGAGATCCCCGAAAAGATAACGCCGGAACCGTAGCAGAATCGTCTGCGCGAACGGAAAGGCGGGGCTTGCGCCCCGCCTTGTTTTTTGGTACGCCTGGAGGGACTCGAACCCCCAACCTTGTGGTCCGTAGCCACACGCTCTATCCAATTGAGCTACAGGCGCTCGTACTCAGGCAATTATCCACACTTTCCGCGAATTTCAACCGCGTTTCGTCTCTCCAAACGACGCGTCTTCCTCGATCACTCCCACTCGATTGTCGCGGGCGGCTTCGAAGAAATGTCGTACGCCATTCGGTTGATGCCCTTCACCTCATTGATGATGCGGTTGGAGATACGGTTCAGCACCTCGTGCGGCATCTTGAACCAGTCGGCGGTCATCCCGTCGCGCGACTCAACGCATCTCAGCACGGCTGCGTTCTCGTACGTCCGTTCGTCACCCATTACTCCTACGGAGTTCACAGGCAACAGAACTACGAAAGCCTGCCAGATTGCCCGGTAGAGCCCTGCCGCGCGAATCTCGCTTATCGCGATGGCATCCGCCTGCCGAAGCACGTCCAGCCGCTCCCGCGTGATATCGCCAAGAACCCTCACCGCGAGGCCAGGCCCGGGGAACGGGTGGCGCCAGACAAGATCCTCGCGAAGTCCAAGCCGCATGCCGACTTCACGGACTTCGTCCTTGAACAACTCGCGCAAAGGCTCGATCAATTTCAGGTTCATCTTCTCGGGGAGCCCGCCCACATTGTGGTGGCTCTTGATCTTGGCCGTCGGGCCGCCAAAGGCCGACGTTGACTCGATCACATCCGGGTACAGCGTTCCCTGCGCCAGGAAATGCGCATCGGGTATCTTCAACGCTTCGGCTTCAAAGACCTCGATGAACGACCGCCCGATGATCTTGCGCTTTTGCTCGGGGTCCGAGACTCCCTTGAGCTCGCGGAGGAATTTCTCTTCGGCATCAACCAGGTGGAAGTCCAGCCCCAACTTGCCCTCGAAGTTCTCTTTCACTTCGCGAGCCTCATTGAGCCTGAGCAATCCGTTATCCACAAAGATGCACGACAGCTTCGGGCCAATGGCCTTCGCAAGGAGCATCGCGGTTACCGAGCTGTCAACTCCACCGGATAGCCCGAGCACGACCCTTGAATCCCCTACCCTCTCGCTTATTCTGCGGACGCTCTCCTCGATGAAGTCGTCCATCTGCCAGTCGCCCCGGCATTTGCAGACGTTGAAGAGGAAATTGCGGAATATCCTGTCCCCGAAATCCGTATGCACGACTTCTGGATGGAACTGTACGCCGTAGAACCGCGATTCGTCGTTGCGCAGCACCGCGTTGGGTGCGGTTTCCGTATCCGCGGATTCCTTGAAACCGGGGGGAAGGCCGAGTATCGTGTCGCCGTGCGACATCCAGACCTTGAGGCTCGCGGGCAATCCATCCAGCACCGGATTTGTCGAGTCCTTCACGCGGAGCACCGTATGCCCGTACTGCCGGGTGCCCTGGCTTGCAGCCACGCGGCCACCCTTCATGTGGCACACAACCTGGCTTCCGTAGCATATTCCAAGGATCGGGATGCCCAGGGAGAGAAGTCTCGGGTCCGGCCGGGGCGCGCCCTCAACATGGCAGGAGGCAGGACCTCCGCTGAAGACCAGTCCAATTGGGTTGCTCTCCATCACCTTTTCGTATGGCGCGGAAAATGGGTATATCCTGCAGAACACGTTCTGAGCGCGAATCCGCCGCGCAATCAGTTGAACGAACTGCGAACCGAAGTCAATTACTGCTATTGTCTCGAACGCCGAAGCCATTTCTCCTCCTGGAGGAAGATACAAAGTTGCGTTTCGGGATGATCGAAATCGCGTCGCTGCCGAATTGTCCGGAAAATTCCTTGGCTGTCCGCTCGTTCCATTCGATGCTGAATCTCTGCGACAGGGCTATGCTCGCCACGTGGTCGCCCATCGGAATATTCAGGTGCAGATACGTCGAGCCGCCTTCCTGCCGCGTCCTGGCCTTGAGCCACTTGACCTGCTCGTTAGCCAATTGCTCGCTTGCCGATAGTGTGATGCGCACACCGGCAGTGAAACGCGACAGTGCGCTTTCGGGCTTTACGAGGTCGTCTATAATTACCTGGGGCGCTTCGCGAGAGAAATCCGCCAATCCAACAACTATCAGCACTGAATCGGAGGCAATATCGGCCGCTATCTGGCCAAGGCGGCTCCAGGCATCGGGGAAGACCACTCCGTCAACCGTGCCGGTATCATCCTCGATCGTGAGAACCGCCATCCTCTTTCCGTCCTTGGTCATTCTCTTTGTGACGGTGGATACCCTTACCGCGCATACAACCGTGTCACCATCGTGCAGATCGACGCCTTCCGGAGTGCTGCCTGCAGCTTCCTCGGCTGTGAACTCGGAATCCTCGCCAAACCCTCCGCCTCCGCCACCCGCGACAAGGATGTCCCGCACACGGCAAGTACCGTAAGTCTTCTGCAAATCCTTGTATCGCTTGACAGGGTGATTCGTGAGGAAGAACCCAAGCGCCGCGTTTTCCCTCGAAAGCAGGTCGGCCTCCTGGAACTCGCCCACATTGGGCATTTGCTCCACGACAGTCTCATCGTCCGAGCCGCCGAAAAGCCCCATCTGGCCGGAATCACGCATTGCGATCTCGTTCTGTGCCGCTGAGATCGACGCCTCCAGCGCGGTCAACTTCGCTTTCCGGGTGCCGGGAAGCGAGTCAAGGGCTCCCGCTCCGATCATCGCCTCGATCGTCCCGCGGTTCAGCATCCTCAGATCGATTCGCTCGCAGAATTCATACAAGCCTGTGAAGTGCTTCTTTTTCGCCTCGGCCTCCACCGACTCCGCGGCAGAGCTACCCACGCCCTTGATCGCGCCCAGCGCAAACCTGATCTTGTTCCGGCCTTCCTTGCGAAAAAGCGCCCCGGAGTAGTTGACGTCGGGGGGAAGAACTTCGATCCCGGCCTGCCTGCACTCGTCGATCCTCAGCACCAGCTTGTCCGTGCTTCCCAGTACTGATGATAGAACGGCCGCCATGAACTCCACCGGGTAGTGTGCCTTCAGATAGGCCGAGCGGTATGTGATAACCGCGTATGCCGCCGAGTGTGACTTGTTGAAGCCGTAACCAGCGAATTCCTCGATTTTCTTGAAGATCACTTCCGCAGTCGCGGCGTCCACCCCGTTCTTGGGTGCATTCTCGACGAACTGCTTGCGGTACTTCTCCATCATTTCGGGCTTCTTCTTCGCCATCGCCTTTCGCAGCGAGTCTGCTTCGGCCAACGTGAAGTTCCCGATGACGTTCGCAATTCTCATCGCCTGTTCCTGGTACAGGATCATGCCGTAGGTGTTCTTCAACACCCCCTCAAGCGATGGGTGCAGGTACTCAATCTTCTCCCTGCCGTGCTTGCCGTTGACGAAGCTGTCCAGCATCCCTCCGCCCAAAGGTCCAGGGCGGAACAAAGCTATGTTGGCGATAATGTCTTCAAAGCAGTCAGGCTTCAGTCTCTTGACAAGTTCCCGCATCCCGCGCGACTCAAGTTGGAACACTCCCATCGTGTGGCCGGTGCAAAGGAAGTCGTACGTCGCCTTGTCGTCGAACTTGTCGTCGAACTCCACCCGGTGCCCGGTGCTCTCTTCGATGATCCTCTGCGCATACTCAACCATTGTGAGTGTCTGCAGGCCGAGGAAGTCCATCTTGAGCAGGCCGATCTTTTCAACGTAGTCCTTGGAGTACTGCGTTACCGTTTGCTGTTCCTCTCCGGCGTCCTTCTTGGCACGCGAAAGCGGCAGATACTCGGTGAGAGGCTTGTCCGCAATTACCACCGCGGCTGCGTGAACTGAGGCGTTCCTTGACAGTCCCTCGAGGCGCAAGGCCACATCCAGCAGGTTTCTGGTCTGGTCGTTTTGCTCGTATTCCTTGCGCAGTTCGGGCGAGTCCTTCATCGACTGCGCCAGATCGACGTTCGGACCGCCGGGAATCATCTTGGCAAGCCGATCGATGTACCCCTGTTGAATCTCCATCACCCTGCCGACATCGCGGATAACCG
>JBAZOJ010000189.1:0-7318 GCA_041648755.1 Candidatus Brocadiia bacterium | reverse complement strand
GGCCAGACTCACAACAAACGGCAGCATCACAAGACCCGCGAGTCGGAAACTTCTGAAGGCAAGAATGAGAACGACAATGGCAATCCCGACATGCGAACTTGGGAATGCAGCTCCAGGGTTGTCGAGCGCGTACACATTGTCCATAACAGATGGCCAGAATCCTGTAAAGAAACCATCGCGACAAGCAACCGGCCCCACGATGGGTACGATAATGAAGCAAAGGTAGTAGCAGAAGAAGGCGAAGGAAACGGTGAACATGAACCGGCGAAACCGATCCTCGTCCCGCAGAAAGTAGATCAGGCCACCTATCACGGGCAGGTACAGATAGTAGGCAAAGTACGTTGCGTGAAAGTACTCGACGAAGAACCGCGACCGGAAGACCTCCGGCAATACCGTGGCTGGTTCCACGCCAAAAATCGCCCGGTCAAGGCCAATAACCCACGGGTCCAGCCAATGATCGATGAACATCTGGTTAATCAGGCCGGTTTCGGGGTATAGATACGCAAACAAGACTACCGGGTACCAGTATCGGGCAAAGCGAAGGACCGGGTTCGAAGTGGGGCTGACCAACGAGGCCAACACGAAAATGGCAGCAGAAAACGTCAGATGGGTTAAGGCAACTTGGAGGAAAGCGCCGTGCGAGGGGGCGACAAGCAGAACCAGGAACAGCGTCCCCAGCAAGTATGTCAGCGCCGTGACGTCAACTATGTTCAGCTTCTTGAAGGTTTTCCAAGCCATCCGTTATTGACATACCAGTCGTAGGTGACCTTGATTCCTGTGTCCAGTTTCACAAAATCGGTGAAGCACGCATCGGAGGCAAATCGCGCACAGGAGCAAGTCCAGGCCTCTTGCTGCATCTCGAACACTTTTTCGGAGGTAAGCACCGGGGGTCTTGTCGAGAGCCGGGAGAAGAAGGTGATGAAGATTGCCGCAGCCTCGAGAAGGAACAACGGAATCCGAATCCTCCTGGGCTTCCTTCCGCATTGGGCTGAGATCCCGGAGATGACCTGCTCCCACTCGTAGAGCGAGCCATCGGAAAGGTAATAGGTTCTGCGTTCCGTGGCCGGGTGCTCAAGGCATTGCGCAACACACCTGGCAACGTCAGGCCCGTATATCAACGACAGTTGAGGAGCATGGCACGAGGGCCCGATTTCCAGTCCCCTGCGGCACAGAAGACTGAACGCTTTGAAGAAGTCTTTTTCCCGAGGGCCATAGACCGAGCAGGGCCGCAGAATTGTGTAACGCGGAACCCACCTGCGTACAATGGTCTCCGCTGCAAGTTTGCTTAATCCGTAGTAGGTTGCCGGATCGTCCGCACGGGTCTCGTCCCGGGGGATGTCGCGACTGGCCGAGCCACCCGCCGCCAGGCTGCTGACAAAGATGAATCTCTCGACGCCCGAAGCACGAGCCGCTCTGCAGAGGTTCTCCGTTGCCGACACATTGGCTTTCCAGTACCCCTCAAGGGTCGCGGAACGGACAGCTCCAGCGCAATGCACTATGGCCTGGCAACCTTCGAGGGCCGAAGCCAGCGACAATTCGGATTCGAAAGATCCTGCACGAATCTCACCATCGAAGCCATCTATCGGCCCGAGCCGCCGTGAGAACGCGACCACTTCGTGACCGCAGCGACGCAGCTCATCTGCACAATGGAAACCGATAAATCCACTTACTCCGGTGACAAGTATCTTCACAGAGCCTTCTCGTAGAATCGATAGGTCTTGTATCGAGCGGCGCCCATTTTCTCAAGCACTGTGTTCATCTCGTGGTTCGTTTCGAGTATCCACGACATCTCGCCCGATGAGTATCCCTTTGCGGTTCCCCGCAACCAGGTTTCGGCATACAGCAAAGTGTCCAGACCCAGTCCGCGGTATTCCTTCAGAACGCCCATGGCGAGAATACGCAGAGCCTTGATCTTCCTTGCGTACCAGAGCAGCTTGATCATCGACAGGGGATTCAGTTTGCCATCAACATGCTTCAGGGCGAAGTTGATGTCAGGAAGAGCCAGAGAGAACCCGACCGGTTTGCCGTCAATTTCGACAAAGAGAACCAGTTCCTTGTCGGCAATCCGCGTGAGTTCCTTTGTAAGATAGCGGAATTCGTCCAGAGTCATCGGGACAAATCCCCAGTTGAGCTCCCAGGCGCGGTTGTATATGTCGAAAACCAGTTCGATCTCTTTGTCGAGCTTCGAAAAATCAAGAGGGCGGATTCGAGCCCTGCGCCGCCGGGCGATCATCTGGGCCCCGCGTGCGAGCCTTTCCGGCACCGCACTCGCTCCGTCAATCCTGTAGGCAAACACATCCATCGCCTTGGCGTATCCGGCACTTTCAATGAGTTCCGAATAGTATGGAGGATTGTAGGCCATCATCACTACAGGAGGAGAGTCAAAGCCCTTGACAAGTAGTCCGCACTCCTCGTTAGTTGAGAAACTCGCAGGACCTCGCGCACGTGTGCAGCCTCTTTCCTGCAGCCATTCCTGTGCCTTGGAAAGCAGCGCGCCAGCGATTTCAGGGTCGTTCAACGTCTCGAAGAAGCCGAAGAACCCGCAACCATCCTGGTGGAATTCCAGGTGTCTCTTGTTGTGGATGGCGCAGATTCTCCCGAGAGGCAGACCGGCATCATCGATGCATAGGAATGGTTGCACAGAGGAGTGCTTGTGGAACGGATGTACGTCAGGATTGAACATCTCGCGGACGGAGTCGAGGAGTGGCGGAACCCAATTGGGATCCCCACGGTATACTCCCCAAGGAACCTTCAGGAAGGTCTTTAGTGACTTCCGGTCAACAGGAAGGATTTCGAAATTCATCGCCGAAGGCATCCTGTCAGAGCAGCCCTGCTCGTTTCAGCGACCAGCGAACGGGGAGGCAATACGCTCCCTACGGGATGATCTCAATTTCCCTGCCGACCTTCCCGATCGCATTGAGGGCGAAATCAATCTGCCCGTGGGTGTGGGTAGCCATAAGGCTGATGCGGATCAGCGATTCCTTCGGTCGGACAGCGGGAGGAACGACGGGATTCACAAATATGCCCTCTTGCTGCAGTCGAAGGCACATCATGAAGGCCTTCTGCCTGTCACCAACGTGAAGAGGAATGACCGGCGTCTCGGTCTTCCCGATATCAAACCTCATCTTGCGCAGGCCTTGCTGCATGCGCCGGGTGTTGTCCCACAATTTGGCACGCCTCTCCGGCTCTTCCCTGACTATCTTCAGGGCGGCAAGAACCGCACCTACTGACGCAGGCGGAGGACTGGCGGAGAAGATCAGCGCGCGCGAATGGTGTTTCAGGAAGTCGATGAGCTCGTGAGTCCCGGCTATGAAGCCCCCGACCGCTGCCAGAGACTTGCTGAACGTGCCCATGATAATGTCAACGCGTGACGTGAGGCCGAAATGGGCAGCCGTTCCATCGCCACAGGGGCCAAGGACACCTATGGAATGGGCGTCGTCAACCATGACAGCGCCATTGTACTTCTCTGCGATTTCTACAATTGCCGGAAGGTTGGCGATATCACCGTCCATGCTGAACACGCCATCGACGGCGATCAGTTTTCCGGCTTCGAGCGGAAGCTCAGCCATAACCTCTTCGAGGTGTTCCATGTCGTTGTGTTCGTAACGGATCATCTGCCCGGGAGCTAACACAGCGCCCTCGATAATGCTGGCGTGAACAAGTTTGTCGGTGACAATGTAATCCGCTCGGGAAACAAGAGGGCCGATGACGCCCTGATTTGCCATGTACCCGGTCGAGAACAGCAGGGCAGCCTCTTTCCCGACGAACGCGGCCAGCTCCTCCTCAAGAATCCTGTGAATATCCAGAGTGCCGTTCAAAAAGCGTGAACCTGCACAACCCGTTCCGTACTTCCTGGTTGCCTCAATGGCCGCTTCCTTCACGCGCGGGTCGTTGGTCAAGCCCAAGTAGCTGTTGGAACCGAGCATCAGCACCTTGCGGCCGTCGATTATGACTTCAGTATCCTGTTCCGACTCAATTTCGCGAAAGTACGGATAGAAACCCGTCCTTCGGATAGCTTCTGCTTCCTTGTAGCCATAGGCTTTGCTCAGTATCGAGGCAAGCCTGCCCGTCTTGCACTTGGAGTTGCTGGATTCCATGCAGGAAATTCTCCTTCAAACCGGTCATTATACTCGAAAAGGACAAACCGCAAGCAATTCCGGGGAAATATCAGAAGATCAGCTCCATATTGTTCTCGAGGTACTTCCGGCAGTCACGGACTACTTTGGCCGCCGCTCCGCGTGGTTCCTCGACGACGCACATTGTCCAACCTTCGAACTCGCGCTCATTCAAAGCGTCCCAGGCATTGACAAGCTCGGAAAGACCCGTCCCCAGCGTCACCCCTATTGGAGCAGTGAGACTGGTCCCGGCCTTTCTCGCTTTGGAGATCAACCTTGGCCTTCCCATCATCTTCCTGTCGAGAACATCCCTGAACCTGACATATTTCAAACGCGGGGTGTACTCGTCAATCACTCCCTTGGCGGGGATATTCTGCGCCCTGAGCTCGCCAAGATCGACGGCAAGGAAGACCGTCTCCGGCTTGGTCTCGGTCATCAACCTGCCGATATCCGCACGGCTTTCGACGATTGTCCCGTGCGTCGGGAGCACGCACACCTGAATGGAAGCATCCAGCGCGCGGGTCCCGAGCTCGGCCAACGCAGTTGTCAGATTCTTCCAGTCCTCATCGCTATTGCCTTCGGGCCGACGCGGACCACAAGTAACAAGAAGGTACTGCGCACCTACGTTGTGAAGGAACCGAGCGACGTTCATGTCTATCTCGATCTCTTCCTCCAACCTCTCGGCAATAAGGAAGTTGCTCTTGCAGCAGACCGCAACCAGCTCTATGTCGGTCTTCTCGAGTATCTCATGGAATACTTCCAGGCGATCCTCGTAGCGGTCCACTATCTGGGGCGTTCCCTCAAAGCCGGGGAACCCCGCGTTCGAGATTTCCTCGACTCCTTCTATGACCGATTCGGTCGGCCAGTACGCAAGGCTGAATCCCATCAGTATCTCGTGCATCTCCGCTCCCGGGTTAGCTGTTCGGTTGCTCGCGAAGCTGGGACTTGAGAATCTTTCCGCTGGGGCTCCGTGGAAGCTCAGGCCGGAATTCGATCTCGATTGGAACCTTATACGAAGGAAGGCGCTCGTAGCAGAATTTCTTCAACTCGAGCGCATTGCCTCTGTCGGGCTCTCTGAGGACGACAAATGCCTTGACCACCTCGCCGAAGATCCTGTTCGGTACTCCGATCACCGCCGACTCCTTTATGGCCGGATGCGAGTTCAGTACTTCCTCGACCTCGCTGGCATGCACGTTCTCGCCGCCGACGATAATCAGGTCAGTGTTACGGCCCTTCAGGAAGTAGAAGCCCTCTTCGTCCTTGCAGGCAAGGTCTCCGGTGCGAAACTGGTTGTCCTTCATGCGGCCTTGAAGCAAGTCTGCTGCATTGAGGTATGATGTCGTGATGTGCCGCGGGTCGATCATTATCTCGCCGATTTTTCCCGCAGGACACTCGCTCCCTTTGTCTCGAATACTGCACAGAATCTCGGGCAGCGGCCGTCCAATGGAATCGGGACGCTGGATCAGTTCTTCCTTGTTGATCGAAGTGATTATCGATGTCGTCTCCGTAAGCCCGTAGAAGTTGCGCAAGTCGCAATTCGGGAAAGTGTCCATCAGTCTCTTGATCAACTCGGGCCGTATCGGTGAGCCCGAAAATCCTATCAAGCGAAGCGTAGAGAACTTCTCGACTTCAAGTCCTCCGTAGTTTGAGAGCAAATAAAGCACTGTCGGCACGGTAATGAAGGTCGTGGCACCATGGCGGGAGATGGTGTCGCCGAGATGCGACGGGTTTATCTGCTCGTCGATAACGCAGGCCGAGCCCTTAAAGACGGAGCCCGGGAAGATACTTTCAAGGCCTGTGCAGTGAAACATCGGAACCACAAGCATGTGCACGTCTTCGCGGCAAAAGTCGAACACTTTGCATGTGACGTGGATGTTCCACAGCAGGTCACAGTGTCGGATCACGGCTCCTTTGGGTTTCCCTGTGGTCCCCGACGTAAAGATCACCGTGGCGGGGTCCTCCGGGGCAATTTTCGCACAGGAGACTTTGCCGGCCCAGTTGGAGGCAAGTTCTTCGAAACTGTCCCAGTCTGGTTCGGCCATGTTCAACCCGATGCGATGAAGAATGTACGGATGATTCTCGAACAAAGGTTCGAGAACTTCCTGATGAGCCTGTGACGCAATCAGCGCGGTCGGCTTGAGGAAGGAGAGAAGCGAGTCGAATTGGCTCCCCTTGAGACGAGTGTTCAATGGAATCGGCAGCGCACCGATCTTCTGAACGGCAAGGTAGGCCACTGCAAAAGCGACGGAATTCGGCAGGACTATTACGACTTTGTGGCCGGGACCGATCTCAAAGTCTTCTCTCAGGTTGTGGGCCATCGAGTTGACCATCTTGCCAACTTCGTAGTAGGAGTACTCTTCACCGTCCTGGAAGAACGCCGGACGATCTGCAAACTTGTGTACGGATTCGTCCCAGACCGAGATGAAGTTCGAATGCCCGTCTAAGGTAAACGCCATCTGCTCCTCTTTGCTGAGGTTAGCGGCCCTGGGGTCGCACCTTAAAGAGCGACCCTGCCTGAAAGATGTCCTTCTGCACGGAAGAGAAGGGAATCCCCTTCACGTGAATGCCCTTTGCCGGAACCGAAAGCTCGCCGGATTCAAAGTCAAGCGAAACGATGTCGCCGTTGGCGATTGCAGTCGAAAGCGCTCCCGGTACGACCAGAAGAGGGAAAGCGCTGTTGATCGCGTTTCTCTTGTAGATTGCTCCAACTGACTCGACGACAAGCGCAGCCGCGCCGAGAGACCTGAAGCAGTCCACGGCATGCTGACGGCTTGAACCGCATCCGAAATTCGAACCGGCAATTATTATATCACCGGCCTTGACTTTCGACGGGAAATCCTTCCAGCCATCCAGATTTCCGAACGAATGCTTTCCCATCTCCTTGACGTCCGTGACGGCGAGATGGGCATTATGATAGATCATGTCCGTGTCAATATCGTTGATCGCACGGCCTGAAGGGTCTCTGATGACCCAGGCCCTGCCCTCGATCTTCATTGTGTTGCTCATCATGCCTCCGTTAGAGTTTCGAGGTGATTTGGCCAGCGACCGCACTGCAAGCAGCTACAACCGGAGAGGCCAGGTAAGTCATCCCGTTGCCCTGCTTGCCTTTGAAATTACGGTTCGACGTCGAAACCATTACCTCGCCTGAACCCGTCATCCCTATCTGACCTGACGCACAACCGGCTCAGTATGGAATGATTACG
>JBAZOJ010000188.1:0-7341 GCA_041648755.1 Candidatus Brocadiia bacterium | reverse complement strand
GATGTTGACGCGATGGACCGGCTTCTCGTCGGGCTCGCCCTTTTCGGAACCCATCATGAATGTGCCCGGTTGGATGGAGACGAGGGCAATCGGTTGCTGCAGAAGCTGGGGAATCGCTCTTCCCACTACGACCCTGAAACCGAGGTAATTGAACTTCTCGTACGGCAGCACGGCACTGCGGACAGCGCAGCGGCAGCCACCAGCGGCATTTCTCCAGGAACCTCCCCGAACTGATCGGTCCACGCCCGTTTCCCAGCCTATGGGGTCTCTCCCGTATTTCAGACTGCCCGAGTGCCAGTTCAGGCTCCACTCCCAAACGTTGCCATGCATGTCGTGCAGCCCCCAGGCATTGGGCTTCTTTGTTCCCACGGGGTGCGTCTTCTTTTCCGAATTGCCCTCATACCAGGCGTAGTCGCCGAGTAGCTTCGCGTCACCGTCCATTCCCTGTGAGAAAAAGTACTCCCCCATCGCGTCAGCCCGGCAGGAGTACTCCCACTCGGCTTCAGTGGGCAGCCGATACACCAGGCCGTCGGAAAGGTTTCCCTTTTTGTGTTCCTGTTCGGTCAGCAAGCGGCAGAATTCCATGGCCTCATCCCACCTCAGGCTCTCCACGGGAAGATCGTCGCCCTTGAATTCGCTTGGGTTATCGCCCATCACGGCGCGGTACTGCGCTTGGGTCACTTCCGTCGCGCCGATGAAGAACCACTTCGTCATTTTCGCCCAGAAAACAGGCTGTTCGTAAGGATTGCCGTTCTCCGAGCCCATCCGGAAACTGCCGGACTTGATGAAGACAAGGGGCAAAGGCCCGGCTGTCACTTTGCCTCCAGTTGGAAGAACCAGCGGCGGCGCCAGTACCACCCGAAAGCCACACATTCCGCTTCCCCTGTAGGTCGGGGCAGCCTTGAACCGACTGGTTGAGCCGCAATAGTCATACTTCCATCCAATTCCGCGCATTACGCGGAACTCGCCAATTGCCGGGCCAACGGGATCCGACTGGATAGCCGCCTCAGCCGGATTAGCAGTCTGGGGATACGGGCCATACCAGTCGTGGCACCACTCCCATACATTGCCGTACATGTCGTACAATCCCCAAGGATTGGGCTTCTTCTTGCCCACGGGATGGGTTTCGTTTTTTCCGAGCCAGGCATATTCGTCACGCGTCCGCCAGTCGTCGCGTCCAAAGAAGGTGTCGGTTGTTGTGCCCGCGCGGCAGCAATACTCCCATTCGGCCTCAGTAGGAAGCCTGTATTCCATCCCTTGGGGGACATTGCCCTTTTTGCGCTCCGCCTCAGTCAGCAGCCTGCAGAATTCAACCGCATCGTTCCAACTGGCCTGTTCCACAGGCAGGTCGTCGCCCTTGAAGTAGCTGGGATTGGCTGTCATTACCGCAGTGTACTGCGCCTGTGTGATCTCCGTTGCGCCCATGTAGAACGCGTGACTTATATTCACACGGTGGGCTGGCTTCTCGTCGCTGTCCCTTTCTTCGCTAATGTCCGAACCCATAAGGAACGTCCCGGGGGAAATGGCTACAAGCGATATGGGGCTCGCGGGTATGCCCACATCCTCTGCGCAGGCCAACATGCGCAGGGCAAAGCACGCAAGAATCAGCAAAACTGCTATGGGGCGAAGCATGAATCCTCCTCGGCAGGGAAGAACGTAATTCGCGAAACAAGACCTCACGGCTGCACCAACTGCGGGGCGACAACCACACGGAAACCGATGTAGTTGCTCCTGTAGTCGGGGGTGCTCCTGACGCGGTCAGCGGAGCGACAGTAGCCCGCAATGCTGTTCCAAGAACCGCCGCGCAACACGCGATATTGGCCTGTTGCCGGGCCCACGGGGTCGGTTTGATCACCCGGTTGATACTTGTCAGCATACCAGTCATAACACCACTCATACACGTTGCCATTCATGTCGTTCAATCCCCATGCATTGGCCTTCTTCGTGCCTACCGGATGCGTAGTCCTCCCGGAGTTGCCACTGAACCACGCATACTCGCCCAATACCACCTCATCGTCGCCGAAGCAGTACTCAGTCGTCGCACCCGCACGGCAGCAGTATTCCCATTCCGTCTCGGTAGGAAGGCGATATTCATAGCCTTCCGGGAGTATCCCCTCCTCCTGATCATTCTTCGTCAGCTCGCGGCAGAACGCGTCCGCATTGTTCCAACTCACCAGTTCCACGGGCAAGTCGGCCGCCCTGAAGAGGCTAGGATTGGCGTCCATCACCGCGCGGTACTGCGCTTGAGTGACTTCCGTGGCACCCATCAGGAACGGATGACTGATCGCCACCTTGTGCGCTGGCTTATCGGGGCCTTCGCCTTTGTCTGAGCCCATTATGAACGACCCGGCGGCAATCGGGACAAAGGGAATGCCGAGCGAAGGCCGACAGATTTCCAGCGTCAGAGCCACCCGGTCATTCCCGGTCAGCCACAAGTACTCTTCACGTTTTGCAGCCGGAAGGACATCGCAGAACTGGCGGTCTCCTTCTGATAGCGCGACGTAGGCTGTGCGCAAGCTCTCAGGCAACTGCCACCAGATGCTCGGCGCGCAGACCACGCGGAAGCCGCAATCGAAGTTGCTGGCATCCGCCTTCACATTTGCGCGGAACACACTGCTGCAGCACGAAGCCGGAAGCAGCCACGAACTGCCGTGGATCAGCTTGAATCGGCTTTTGAGAGGGCCTCGTGGATCTGACTGTTCGCCATCGCGATAGTCTTCATACCAGTCCAGCATCCACTCAATGACATTTCCGTGCATATCGTGTAATCCCCATGCGTTGGGTTTCTTTGTTCCCACGAGATGGGTCGTTTCCCCGGAATTCTTGTCGAACCACGCATACTCGCCCAATACCGCCTCATCGTCACCGAAGCAGTACTCCGTCGTTGAACCTGCGCGGCAGCAGTACTCCCATTCCGCTTCTGTCGGCAAGCGGTACTCGTAACCCTCCGGGAGGTCCCCCTTCCCTTTCTCAATCTCAGTCAAGCGGCGACAAAACTCACTTGCATCAGCCCACTTGACCTGTTCGACGGGAAGATCATCGCCTGTGAAGTGACTTGGGTTCAGTCCCATCACAGCCTTGTACTGCTTCTGTGTCACCTCGGTTGCGCCAATCAGGAATGACCGAGTAATATTGACCTTGTGAACGGGCTTTTCGTGGCTGTTACCCTCTTCCGAGCCCATAATGAAGGATCCGGGCGCGATAGGAACAAGCTGAATCCCAATGGAGCGCTTCACGGCAGGCGCTTTCAGGGGAGAATGCAGGAACCAGTACACTCCGGCTGCACACGCCGCCACACAGATCAGGATGGCAGCAACCAGAATTGTGCGGTTCACGCCAGCCACATGTACCTCACGGCCGCACCAACTGCGGGGCAAGGACAATGCGGAAGCCTATGTTGGACGCCCAGTAGTACGGAAGAAAAGCAGAGCGTCTCGCAGAGGAACAATGCGCGAAATCGGCGAACCAGTGGCCGCCGCGGGCAACCCTCTTTTCGCCGCTGTCCGGGCCGCGCGGATCGGTTTGGAGGCCTTTGTCATACGATGCGGAATGCCAATCGAGGCACCACTCGGATACGTTTCCGTACATGTCAAACAGCCCCCACGCATTCGGCAACCTCGTGCGCACCGGATGGGTCGTCCGGGCGGAATTGACACCGAACCACCCGTATTCACCCAGCACTTGCGCGTCGTCACTCCCCTTGGCCGAGAAGGAATAATCCGCCGTCGAACCCGCCCGGGCGCAATACTCCCATTCAGCCTCGGTGGGCAGCCGATATACGAGCCCTTTGGGGATGCCGTACTTCCACTCGTCGGATTCCGTCAGCTTTCTGCAGAACTCCATCGCGTCATCCCACGATACTTGCTCCACGGGAAGATCCAATCCGTTAAAACGGCTGGGATTGACGCCCATTACCGCCTCGTACTGCTTCTGCGTGACCTCGGTTGCACTCATCAGAAACGCGCGCGTGATTACCGCAGTGTGCACAGGTTTCTCGTCGCCGCCACCCTTGTCAGAGCCCATAAGGAATGAACCGGGCGTAATGGCGACCATAGGAATGCCAGCGGAGTTCGACATGCTGTTCGCCAAGGCGTCGCCGGGTCTCGTTGGAGCGCAGACCACACGGAAGCCGAGAGCGTAGTCCTTACTATCAGGGCTCCGCCCCACTCGGCTCACAGAGCGGCATTGTTCAACTTCATCATGGTAAGAGCCGCCCCGCGTCGCTCTTTCACTGCCGTAGGCCGGGCCGCAAGGGTCCGTCTGCTCCCCAGGTAAATATGACTCCGCATACCAGTCAAGGCACCATTCTGACACACTCCCGTGCATATCGAAGAGGCCCCAGGCGTTGGGCTTTTTCGAACCTGCCGGAGGAGTATCATCCTTAGTGTTGTCTTTGAACCAGGCATACCCGCCAAGCAAGTTGGCGTCGTCGCCAAAGCAATAGTCTGTGGTCGAGCCGGCTCTTGCGCAATATTCCCACTCCGCCTCCGTTGGCAGGCGGTACTCATAATCCTCGGGGATCGCCCCCCCGGCTTGTTCCTCGTCTGTGAGCCTGCGGCAGAACAACCGCGCATCGTCCCAACTCATGTATTCTGCCGGAAGCAGATCCCTCGCGTAGCGCCCCATCAAGGCAGTGTACTGCTTCCTCGTTATCTCAGTTTCGCTCATGAAGAAGGAACGCGTTATGGTCACCTTGTGAACAGGCTTCTGCGTATCATCGGGATTCTGTGAGCCCATCATGAATGAGCCGGGCTTGATAGGAACCATTTTCAAGCCATGGGATATCATGCCCTTTGCCAAGGGGAAAAGGGCGCGCTGGTCAGGGGTGGATGTCAGATACTCTTCGCGAAGGGCTGATGAAAGGCTGTCGCAAAGCCTGCGCTCCTTCTCGGGCAAGGCCAGGTAGGTCGCGCGAAGACTCTCGGGCAGTTGCGCGCAAATGGTGGAGGCACATACTACACGGAATCCGAAGATGTCGTACATTCTGTTTGGGTAGTATGAGCCTCGAGAGGCAGAGGTACAGTAGACGGCTTCGGTGTTCCACGAGCCGCTTCGCTCAACCTTGAAGTATCCGCGCCAAACCTGCCGAGGGTCAACCTCCTCATGCGATGCATACCCGGTTGACTCTGAGTCCAGACACCATTCCATCATGTTTCCGAGCATATCGTACAGGCCCCATGCGTTGGGCTTCCTTGTCCCCACGGGATGCGCCTTCTCCCCGGAGTTTTCTTTGCACCAGGCATACTCGCCAAGAAGCTTGGCGTCGTCCCCGAAGAAGTATTCCGTTGTGCTGCCTGCCCGGCAGCAGTACTCCCACTCCGCATCCGTGGGCAAACGGTACTCCATTTCAGGGGGCAGGTTTCCCCTCGAACGCTCAAGGTCAGTAAGTATGCTGCAGAACTCCACTGCACCATTCCACGACATGTGCTCCATCGGCAGGTTGTCATCCGCAAACCACCTCTTTCCGGACTTCATAACCGCCCTGTACTGCCCCTGGGTTATCTCGGTCGCGCCAATAAGAAAGGGCTGAGTGATAGTCACTTTGTGGACGGGTTTTGCATTGTCTTTGCCCTTTTCCGAGCCCATCATGAATGACCCCGGTGCAATCGGAACAAGCGTGATTCCTACCGAACTCCGGACAGAGCGCGCAACCGGTGTGGATTCAGGGAAGATGCATACTCCGACAGTGGCTATGACGGCAACGACAGCCAACAGGAGGGCAACGAGCAATTTTCGCTTGGTGTATGCCACGGTTCACCGCCCCAGTTCTGTGCAAGTGGATCTCACGCGAACCTGCTTTCGGGCTAACGGACACATGCGCACACCACCCTGAAGCCGCAGATATCGAGGGTATCGTCAGGGCGAAGCCTGTTGCGGATGGCAGACCGGCAGTCTTCGGGCAGGTCATTCCACGAACCACCACGGAGTACCCTGTCCTGGCCGTGTTCCGGCCCCCTTGGGTTAGTCCCAGCCCCATAGGGATACTTCTCAGCATACCAGTCGAGGCACCACTCCCACACGTTGCCATACATGTCATAAAGTCCCCACGCGTTCGGCTTCCTTGTGCCAACCGGATGGCAAGTACCTTCAGCGTTCCCATTGAACCAGGCATAGTCGCCGAGGAGGTAGATATTGTTGGCTTCTTTCGTGGAAAAGAAGTACTCCCTGCCCGACTCAGCTCTCGCGCAAAACTCCCACTCAGCCTCTGTTGGCAGCCGATATTCGAGCCCGTCCGGAAGAAGCCCGGCAGCGCGCTCTCGTTCCGTCAGCTTGCGGCAGAACTCGGTTGCTTCATTCCAGGAAACCTGATCGACCGGAAGGTCGTCGCCCTGTACATGGCTCGGGTTAGCGCCCATCACATCCGCATACTGCTTCTGGGTAATCTCGGTCGAACCCATCAGGAAAGAACGTGTAATCTCTACGGTGTGGGTTTCCTTCTCATCCGGATCCCCATTCTCCGATCCCATTGCGAACTCATCGCGCGCGACTGGTACGAGCGAGATGCCAATGGACGACTTCACCTCGGCCAACAGAATTTCCTCGGGCGTCAAGGCCGCGCAGACTACTCGAAAACCAAACCAATAGCCTTTGTTGTCCGGGCCGGCCATTGCGCGACCACTTGACCGGTATTGTCTTGGATCGGCGCCCAGCCCTTCATCTCGGAGCACTTTCCAGCCGCCTTTCAGATGCCCGCGAGGATCAACCTGCGTTCCAACCGTGTAATCCGAATACCAGTCCCAGACCCATTCACATACGTTGCCGTGCATGTCGTACAGGCCCCATGCGTTAGGCATCTTCGTCCCCACAGGATGCGTGATGTACCCAGCCTCACCGAACCATGCATAGTCGCCCAGCAACTTTTCGTCGTCGCCAAAGCAATAATCCGTCGTCGAACCCGCCCTGCAGCAATACTCCCATTCAGCCTCGGTCGGCAGCCTGTAGCCATATCCCTTCGGGAGATTTCCATGTTTCAGCTCAAGCTCTGTGAGTTTGCGGCAAAAGTCAGCCGCGTCGTTCCAACTTACGGTCTCCACTGGGAGATCCGATCCCCTGAAACTGCTGGGATTGACGCCCATCACTGCCTCGTACTGCTTCTGCGTGACCTCGGTTGCGCTCATCAGGAAGGACCGCGTGATTTCCACTCTGTGCGCGGGCGCCTCGCCTGAATACTCTTTGTCATTTCCCATCACGAACTTCCCGGGCGAAATGGAGACGAGGGAGAGGCCAATGGAAGATCTGGTCCTGCTCGACAATGGCATGTAGACAGGGATTGCCGAACATACCACGCGAAAGCCTATGAAGTCCCTCCTACTGCCAGGGACCCTTCCCGATCGGAAAGTG